>CAZHIK010001438.1:0-2145 GCA_964532635.1 uncultured Enterobacterales bacterium | reverse complement strand
ATCGAGCGGCCCTGCGGCGCCGAGCTGCTCCACCAGCACTTCCGGCACCTGATCGAGGGACCCGAGCCCCACCACGGCCGGGTGGTTGTGGACCCCTGCCCAGCCTGGGCCATCGACGTACCTGCACTGACCCGGCGCCTGCAGGTCCAGGCCGCTGAGGCCGGAGCGACCCTGCTGGGCTCGGCTCGCCTCACCGAGGTCCTCAACCAGGGGGAGCGGCCGGTGGGCTGCGCCCTGCAGATCAGCTCCCCTGCCCTGCGCAGCCGGCGCATGGTCCTGACCTGCGACCTGCTGGTGGACGCCTCGGGCGTCACCGGTGCCGTGCGCCGGCGCCTGCCCTCCCTGAGGGACTTCTGCCCCCCTCCGCGCCCCGACGAGCTCTGCCACGCCGCCCAGCATCGCTTCCGGGTGGCCGATCGGCAGGTGGCCGCCGCATGGTGTGTCGCCACCGGGCAGAGGCCTGGAGACTTCCTCGCCCGCAACGGTCTGGCCGGCACCTTCAGCACCGTCAGCGTGCAGCTCTCTCCGGACCTCATCCACGCCGATGTGCTCACCGGCACCCTGGTGTCCCATCCGGGCAGCGACGCTCTGGACCTGCAGCGCCGCGTCCAACGGGAGCTGCCCTGGCTCGGCACTCGAGGACCCGGCGGAAGCGCCTTGATCCCCGTTCGCCGTGCCTACGCCCGCCTGGCTGTGCCCGGGGCCGCCCTGGTGGGCGACGCCGCCTGCCAGGTCTTCCCCAGCCACGGCAGCGGTGTGGGCTCCGGCCTGGTGGCTGGCCGCTACCTGGCCGAAGCCGTAGCCAAGGCTGGCGAGCCCGGATCACCCGCAGTCGCCGCCCACTACCAGGCAGCCTTCCACCTCGAGCTCGGCCCCATCCACGCCGCCCATGAAGCCTTCAGACGCGCCCTCGAGGCGGTGGATGGCGAGCTCGGGCGTGTGATGGAGCTGGGCCTGATCGAGCCAGGGAGCACCCGCGCCGCCATGGACCAGACCATGCCGGACCTGGGCCTGCGCCTGGCACTGGCGACGGCCCGCCGCGCGGTGGCCTCCCCAGGCCTGAGCGCCCGGGTCGCCCCCGCTCCCATCCGCATGCTGCTGGCCCACCGCATGGGCCGGCGCCGCAGCTGCACCAGCCTCGAGCGCCAGCGGCGCTGGGCCAGAGGCCTGGCCTGGGCCGTGGGCGCGCCCGCCGACCGAACCTGACCCGGAGAGACCATGCACAAGGAGATCACCAAGCGCGTACAGGTCGAGGCCACCATCGACCAGGTCTGGCAGCGCTGGACCACCAAGCAGGGGCTCCAGGGCTTCTTCGCCCCCTACTGCGAGATCGGGATGTGGCCCGGCGCCAAGCTCGACGTCTGGTTCTTCCCGGACAACCCGCCCGGAACACGTGGGGCCGAGGGACTGGAGGTGCTCTCCTTCCTGCCGAAGCGCATGCTGAGCTTCGAGTGGGATGCCCCCCCCCACCTCCCCGAGGTCCGAGGCCACCGCAACTGGGTGGTCCTGGAGTTCGAGCAGCTCTCCGAGCAGCGGGTTGCGGTGACGCTGCACCACCTGGGCTGGAAGGAGGGCGGGCAGTGGGACCAGGCCTTCGAGTACTTCCAGCGTGCGTGGGACGTCGTCATGGGCCGCTTCGAGCAGTGCATGGCCGAGGGCCCTATCGACTGGTCCACGCCCTGAGAGCCCGCGGGCCGGCTCGGATTCCCCTGGGCGACCTTGACGGATCGGTCGGGAGGTCGTAGTATGCGCGGAACTTTGCTCGAAGCACCCTCATGTCCTTCCTGATCCCCGTCCTCGCGCTGCTGCTGTCCGGACCGGCCCTGGCCGATCCCACGGCTCCCAGTGCGCTCCAGGCCGGCGCCGACATCCAGGCCTTCCGGGCCATCGGCGACGCCGGGCTGGCGGATCAGGCCCGCTTCGAGGCCTACGGCGACTTCGTGGTCGCCTACCCCCGCAGCCCCCTGGCCGAAGTGGCCCTGGCCCGCTGCATGGAGCTCGACGGCGACCTCACCGCCGTGCTGGCCCGCATCGCCCCCCCCGAACGGGCCTACCTGGTCACCAGCTTCCAAGCCCACGCCGAAGCCCTGCTGGCCAACCCCACCGAAGGCCCGGTGGTCACCGACGCCGAAGCGCCCCAGCCTC
>CAZHIK010001437.1:0-2148 GCA_964532635.1 uncultured Enterobacterales bacterium | reverse complement strand
CCCAACGCATCAAGGGGACGGGCCTGGGACTGGCGATCACACGGCAGATCCTCGACGATCACGGAGGTCGGGTGCGCGCCAGCTCCACCCCTTCCGCCGGCTTCACCGTCCGGCTCGATCTCCCGCGCTGATCCCAAACGTCAGGAAACTGTCAGCGAGCCCTAAACCGACGTGCTGGACGCTCCGATGAGGCACTTGGAGCGCCCGCACACCCACCGCTCCACCGCCAGGCTTCCACCGCATGATCCAGCCCTCAACAGAGACACTGGCCCTCTCGGCCCACCTGCCGGTGCTCCTGCTGGGTGTGGTGCTCGGCCTGATGGCCTACAACCTCTTCCTGTACGTCAGCCTGCGGGACCGCTTCTACCTCAACTTCGCCCTGGGTGTGGTGATGCCCCACGCCCTGTTCCAGCTCCTGGTGATCCATCAGGGCACCACCGGTAGCCTGGCCGAGGGCGATCCCTGGGCCCACATCGGCCTGGCCGCGACCACCGCCGTGCTCGCGGTCTGCTTCATCGCGTTCACCATGAGCTTCCTGCAGCTGCAGGAGCGCATGCCCCGAGCCCACCAGTGGCTCCAGGGCACAGCGGTGGCCGGAATAGCCTGGGTGGTGCTGACCCCCTTCGTCGGGACCCCCTTCAACGCCCAGCTCTCCCTGGTCCTGGGCATGGTCGCCGCGGCCAGCGGCACCGCCGTCGGCTCGGTGCTCTACTCCCGCGGCGATCACACCGCTCGCTACTTCACCGCGGGCTCTGCGGTGTTGACCGTTGTGCTGGCCACCGTGGCTGCCCACGTGCTCGGCTGGGACATCCACTGGCTCTTCGAGACCCCCGTGCTCTCCCTGGGCAGCACCGGCGCCGTGGTGCTGATGTCGCTGTCCCTGACCGACCGCTTCGCCGAGGCTCGCATGGCCGACGCCAGCGTACGCGAGCAGCTGCTCGAGCGGGAGCAGGAAGCACGCCGAGCCCAGGGGGAGATGATCTCCAACCTCAAGGCCCTGGACGAGCTGAAGGACCAGTTCCTGGCGAACACCTCCCACGAGCTGCGCACACCGCTGCACGGCATCATCGGCCTGGCCGACTCCCTGCTGGCCGGCGCCGCCGGCCCCCTGCCCGAGCGGGCGGAGCAGAGCCTGGGCATGATCGTGCGCTCTGGGCAGCGCCTGACCCACATGGTCAACGGCATTCTCGACTTCTCCCGCATGAACCACGGCCAGGTGGAGCTCGACCTGCAGGCGGTGGATCTGCGCTCCGAGGTCGAGGCCGTGCTGGCCCTGTCCCGCCCTCTGGCGGATCGCCGCAGTATCGAGCTGCGGGACCTGGTGCCCGAGGACCTCCCTGCGGTCCGCGCCGACGAGAACCGGGTGCAGCAGATCCTGCTCAACCTGGTGGGCAATGCCATCAAGTTCACCCCCGCGGGCACCGTCACCGTCGACGCAAAGGTCCAGGACGAGTGGCTCGCCGTCAGCGTCACCGACACCGGCATCGGCATCCGGCAGGAAGAGGCGAACCGCATCTTCTCCTACTTCGAGCAGGCCCTGCGCGGCCGCGATTCCGCCCAGGAGGGCGCGGGCCTGGGCCTGGCCATCACTCGGCGCCTTGTGGAGCTGCACGGCGGCGAGATCTCCCTCGAGTCCCACGTGGGCCAGGGCTCCCGCTTCACCTTCACCCTGCCCATCACCCACGAGCGTCCCAGCACCCTCCCGGGTGAGCGCCCCCTGCTCGAGGGCACCCTGCTGGACTTCGAGGCCAGCTCCGACGAAGACAGCGTCCCACTGCTGGCCGAGACCACCACCCCCTCGGGTGGCGAGTGGCGCGTGCTGGCCGTGGACGACAACGCCATCAACCTCGCGGTCATCCAGAACCACCTGGCCGCCAGCGGCATCGCGGTCACCACCGCCTCCAGCGGGCAGGCCGCCCTGGCTCGCATCCAGCAGGAGCGGGCCTTCGACCTGGTGCTGGTGGACGTGATGATGCCGGAGATGACCGGCTACGAGCTGTGCGAGCGTATCCGCAAGGAGCACACCGCCAGCGAGCTCCCCGTGGTGCTCATCACCGCCCGCACCCAGGTCTCGGATCTGGTCAAGGGCTTCGAGGCCGGCGCCAACGACTACCTGACCAAGCCCTTCTCCCGCTCCGAGCTGCTGGC
>CAZHIK010001436.1:0-2149 GCA_964532635.1 uncultured Enterobacterales bacterium | reverse complement strand
AGCCGCCCGCATCAAGGACGTGGCCCAGATCTACGGCAAGCCAGACATCTACCTGATGGGCACGGGGCTGGTGGCGGGCCTGAACCGCACCGGCGACAGCACTCGCAACGAGGCCACCATCCAGCAGATCGTCAACCGCCTGCAGGGCCAGGGCGTGACGGTGAATCCCGACGACATCATGGCCCGCAACGTGGCCTCGGTGATCGTCACGGCCACCATGCCCGCAGACGCCAAGCCCGGCGGCCACATCGACGTCGAGGTGGCCAGCATGGGCGACGCGCGCAGCCTCGAGGGCGGCGTGCTGTTGTTCACCATGCTCACCGCGGTGGACGGCGAGGACTACGTGCTGGCCAAGGGTCCCATGGTGGTGGGCGGCTACAGCGCCGACGCGGCCGGCAACCAGGTCCGCAAGAACCACCCCACCACGGGCCGCGTGCCCAACGGCGGCGAGGTGGTGCAGGTCCCCTCCAACTACTACGACCTGAACCGGCAGTCCCAGGTGGTCTGGAACCTGCAGCAGCCCGACTTCACCACCGCCGCCAACATGGCAGCCACCATCAACGACTACCTGGCGGCCGACTTCGCCAAGGCCCTGGACTCCACCTCGGTGGTGGTCCACGTGCCCGAGGCCATGCGGGGCAACGTCATCGAGTTCGTCTCCCAGCTCGAGAGCCTGGAGTTCGACGTGGACACCCCCGCCAAGGTGGTGGTGAACGAGCGCACCGGCACGGTCGTGATGGGCTCGGACGTGCGCATCGCGCCGGTGGCCGTGGCCCACGGAGGCCTGTCCATCGAGGTCGAGCGCACCACCAACGTCAGCCAGCCCGGCGCGCTGTCCGGCGGCCAGACCGTGCTGGTGGACAACACCCGCATCCAAGTCGAGGAGGAGGAGAGCCGGGTGTCCATGGTCGAGGGCGCCACCATCGGCGATCTGGTCACCGCCCTGAACTCCCTGGGCGTGAGCCCGCGCGACCTCATCTCCATCCTCACCGCCATCCGCCAGGCCGGCGCGATCCACGCGAACATCGAGACCCTCTGATGGCCATCGATCCGACGGGCATCGCCAGCCTGGCCAACCAGGCCGGCCAGCCGACGCCCGAGCTGAACGCCAAGGACGTGGATGCTGCGAAGAAGTTCGAGTCCTACCTGGTGGAGATGATGATCCAGCAGATGCGGAAGACCATCCCCGAGGGGATCTTCCAGTCCACCGGCGTCGACATGTTCTCGAGCATGTTCGATCAGGCCGTGGCCCAGGAGATCGCGTCGGCAGGAGGCATGGGGCTGGCCGAGTCCATCTCCAAGCAGCTGGGAGGCATGCAGCCCGAGGATCTGGTCCTGGCCCCCGAGCCCGGAGTGGGCTCCGCCGCAGCGCTCCCTCTCGCCCCCTTCGCGGGGGGAGCCTCACCCGTGAGCGAGGGTGTGGTCACCTCGAGCTTCGGCTACCGCGCAGATCCCTTCAGCGGCGCCCGCCGCTTCCATCGAGGCATCGACATCTCCGCCCCCGCAGGCACCCCCATCGGCAGCCTGGCGGCGGGCACGGTCACCATGGCCGGCAGCCGCGATGGCTACGGCCAGGTGGTGATGGTGGAGCACGACGACGGGTGGCGCAGCCTCTACGCCCACTGCGACCAGCTGCAGGTGCAGCCGGGGCAGCGAGTCGAAGCCGGCGCTGTCATCGGCACCGTGGGCTCCAGCGGCCGTTCGACGGGCCCCCACCTCCACCTCGAGCTCCACCACCAGGGCAAGGCGGTAGACCCAGGCCAGAGGCTGGGTTGGTAGCCGGTTCTCGGAGAGTGGAAAAAAAGCACTTTCGCGACTACAACAATCCAGTGCATGATCCGAAAACGCAGCTGAAAGATTTCCAGAGAGGCCAGCCATGAAGATCGCGGCCATTCACACAGCCCCCCAGGTCGAGCAGGTCAGCTCCCGCAGCAAGCGGGCAGGTGGCAAGGAGCCGACCTCGGGTGAGATCAGCGTCAGCCTGTCTCCGAGCGCCCGCTTCGTGAGCGACGTCCGCGATGCTGCCGGCGAGCTGGGCGAGGTCCTGGCCGACGAGGTGGAGCGCGCCGAGCGCGACATCGCCGACGGCCAGCTCGAGCAGCGCATGGACTGGGACGATGTCCTGGATGGTCTGATCATGGAGCTGTAG
>CAZHIK010001435.1:0-2149 GCA_964532635.1 uncultured Enterobacterales bacterium | reverse complement strand
CCTCACCGAGACCTTCGTCTATCGCGAGATCCAGGCCCTGCTGGACCGGGGCGTGGCGGTGACCGTGGGCACCCTGGGAGGACGGTCCGACGGTTCCCTGCAAGACGAGCTGCCGCCGGTGGCGGTGCTCCAGCCCCCCACCGTACCCGGCTACCTGCCCCTGCTGATCCAGCTCGCTCCCGTGCTGGCCACGGCCCGGGGACGGGCGGTGCTGGCGTGGCTGCGGGAGCAGCTGAGGTTCAAGGACGCCCTCAAGGCGCTGTGGCTCGCGGCGCAGGCCCGGGGCTTCGATCGGGTCCACGTGCACTTCGCGGGAGAGGCCGCCGCCTGGGCCCTCGCGGCGCGGCGGCTGTCCGGCACGCCCTACACCGTCACCACCCACGCCGTGGACCTCTTCGAGCCTTCGCCGCGCCTGCCCGAACTGTTGGAGGGTGCCGAGGGCGTGCTGACCATCTCCTCCTACAACCAGCGCTGGATTCGCGAGCGGTACGGCTTCGAGGCCCGGCTGGTGCGCTGCGGGGTGCCCTCCTGGCCAGGGCCGACACCGCAGCCTGAGCGGCAGCCACTCGTGATCGTGGCGGTGGGGCGCTGGGTGGCCAAGAAGGGCTTCGATCTGCTGGTGCGCGCGGTGGAAGAGCTGGACCGGCCGGTGCAGCTGCGGCTGATCTCCGACGCTCCACCGGAGCACGCTTCCGAGCGTGTGCGCTGCCTGGGACTGCTTCCGCAGGCGGAGCTGCGGAGCGAGCTGGCTGACGCTGGCCTGCTGGCCCTACCCTGCCGGCGCGCCCCGGGCGGTGATCAGGACGGCGTCCCGGTCGTGCTGATGGAGGCGCTGTCCGCGGGACTGCCGGTGCTCAGCACGCCGGTGAGCGGCGTGCCAGAATTGGTGGACGAGACAGTGGGCTGGCTGGTGCCGCCCGACGATCCCTCGGCCCTGATGGAGGCGCTGCGCGCCATCGCCGATGATCCCGAAGAGCGCGTGCGGAGAGGCGGCGCGGGCCCTGGGCGGCTGGCCGAGCGGGGCTTCACCCTCGAGGCTCAGGTCGCCGGTCTGCTCGATGTTTGGGATCACCCCGTCAGGGACAACGAGTTCAGGCCCAGGCCCACATCCTCGGCTCCGGAATCGGGAAACTGACAAGCGGCGCGCGGTCGGGCTACGTTCGAGCTACCTTTCACCGCTGGGCTTCGGGTACGATGCCCACCCCGTACGTTCTTCAGGAGCATCGATGGATCCCGTCTCTGTGGACCCCACTGCTGTGCTTCGTCTGCTCGAGGAGCGAGAGGACCGCAAGCGCCCCCGCAGCCGGCGGCGTTCTTCAGGGCGCGGGAAGTCCACCCGCAGTCCTTTCCCGGATGCCGCGCCCCCCGACAGCGATCCCAGCGCCGCCATCACCGATCCCGGTATGGCCGTCGATAGCGATCCGGCGTTGCCGACGGGAGGCCCCATCGGCGAGCCCCCGGTCGCTCCCCAGCGCGCCACCCCCGAGCCCGATCACGTCGCGGCCGTACCGGTCGATGACCTGATCGACCGTCCCCTGCGCCTGCTGCTGGTCGACGAGGACCCCGATGATCGCGCCATGGTGGTCCAGGTGCTGCGCAAGCAGTTCCCCCGCCTGCGGGTCACCCAGGTCTGGGACGCCGATCGGCTCGAGATGGCGCTGCAGGGGCGCCCCTTCCACGCGGTGATCACCGACTACCACCTGCTCTTTGGCGACGGCATCAGGGTGCTGCGCCGGGTCCGCGAGTCGTGGCCCGATTGCCCGGTCATCATGTTCACCGGCGCCGGCTCCGAAGAGGTGGCGGTCGAGGCCATGAAGCTCGGCCTCGAGGACTACGTGGTCAAACATCCCAGGCACTTCATCCGTCTGCCGGTGGTGCTGCGGCGGGTGCTCGAGCAGCGCGAGAAACATCGCCTGGCCATGGAGGCAGAGAGCCAGTACCGGCGCCTGTTCCAGCACCTGCCCCTGGGCCTGTACCGGGCCACACCGGGAGGCCGCCTGCTCGAGGCCAACCCGGCCATGACCCAGCTGCTGCGGCTGCCCCCCGAGACCAACCTGGCCACCCTCGACACCCAGCACGCCCGCAGGGACCCCCGGCCCCGGGCCGGGGGGTTGGCGGAGCGCGACGCCGCCGACGTGGGCACGGACGA
>CAZHIK010001434.1:0-2150 GCA_964532635.1 uncultured Enterobacterales bacterium | reverse complement strand
GCTCCCATTTTCCGCCGCCACTGCCTCCCTTTGCGCGTTCACCTCGCATGACCAGGGTCGCGGGTGCGTTCGAGGAGCACATCCTGGAGCTGGCCCTCAGGATTCCCGGCCACGGTCATCCCGATCTCCCCGCCATCGACACCCTCTGTTCCATCCTCGGGGAGGGGGCCTCGGCGATCCTGCCCCGTCGCCTCCACGTGGAGCGTGCGGTGGCCCACGCGGCCTGGGCCGTCACCGAGGTGGGCTCCATTGGCGGGCAGCTCATCTGCGGCGCTTCTCCCAGCGCGGAGAATCCCGGGGAGGCCCTGGCAGAGCTCGCCGCTGCGCTCGATGGCGTCCGGCGCCACGGAGTGCCTGTGGACGCCTTCCTGCGCGCCAAGGCCACCATCCTGGCCGATCGCGCCTACAGCGAGGAGAGCGCCGAGGGGCGGGCCTCCATGATCAGCTTCTACCTGGGCAACTACGGCAGCGTGAAGGCGGAGCGGGCCTATCGTGGTGACATCGAGGCCCTGCGCATCGGTGACGTCGCTCGCGCGGCCCGGACCTGGCTCCGGCTGGACCGGGCCACCGTGGGGCTGGTGGGTCACGACGGTCCATTTGGCCTCGAGCAGGTCCAGGACACGCTCCGCCCCAGGCCAACCCGCATCCGGAGTCGCGCCACCGCTGGGTCCGCCGAGGTCCAGCGGCGGGTGCTCTCCAATGGTGTGCGCTTGTTGGTGGAGCCCACACCCCGGGCTTCGGTCACCTCCATGCGCGTGCTGGGGCTGGGAGGCTCCCTCTACGAAGGGCCCGCGACCGCAGGGCACGCCCGAGCCTGGGCCGATCTGCTCACCCAGGGTTGCGGTCACCTCAACGCAGCGGCCTTCGCCGAAGCGGTCGAAGGCCTCACGGGTTCCATCGGCGGCTTCGCCTCCATGTCGGCGTGTGGGCTCGGCGCCAGCTTCCCTTCGGACCGCTTCTCGGTAGCGCTGCACCTGCTGCTGATGCCGCTGCTGCAGCCGCGCTTCGACGCCAACGCCATCGAGCGGGTCCAGGCGAGCATGCTCGACGCGGTCCGCACCCGCGCCGACAGCCCCGCTGCCATGTCGTGGCTCGCGTTGTGCGCGCTGGCCTTCCCGGGCCATCCGTACCGGCTCCCTGGCGGCGGCACCGAGCGCAGTGTGGCCCGCATCGATTCCGCCGCCATGCAGCGCTTCCATCGCCGGGTGGTTCGGGCGGAGAACCTGGTGGTCGCGGTCTCGGGTGCGGTGCAACCAGACTCGGTGTTCCGCTCACTGGCCAACATCCTCGAGCAGCTGCCCCAGGGCTCCGTGAGACTGCCCCGCCCGGTCGCGGAGGGTCGCCTCCGACGGCGACGGCGGGAGCTGCGCGGCGGCTGGCAGCAGGCCCAGCTGCTCTTCGGCTTCCGGGGCTGCTCCGCCAACCACCCCGACAGACCGGCGCTGGACGTTCTCGGGACGCTGCTGGGTTCGCCGGGCGGGCGGCTGTTCCAGCGCCTGCGCGAAGAGGCAGGGCTGTCCTACGACGTCCAGGCCTTCCACACCGCGATGCTCCAGGGCGGGCTGTTCGTCTGCTCCATGGGCGTGGTTCCAGGGCGCGTCGACGAGGCCATCGCTGGCCTCGACGCCAGCCTCCGTGAGCTGCACCGGGAGCCCCCCGATCAGGACGAGCTGGATCGGGCCATCGCCTCGCTGACGGGGCTGGCGGCCATGGATCTGCAGCGCAGCGCCTACCGGGTCACGCGTATGACACACGACGAGCGCTTCGGCCTCGACGGGCAACGCTTCCTCGCCAACATCGACGACGTGCGCCGGGTCGATCTGGACGACCTCCAGCGGGTAGGCCGAAGCTACCTCGCACCGGAGCGCGCCCTGCGCGTCACCGCGCGTCGGAGCTGACTCAGTCCTTCTTTCGGCGACCCATGCGCTTGTCGCGGCCTCCGGCTCCCAGGCTTCCGAACAGATCGTCCAGGGACTGCGGCTTGGGTGGAGACCTGGACTCCGGCTCGGCCTCGGGCTCGGGCGCGGTAGCCTTGTCAGGGGGCTCAACCACACGGTGGACCTGGCGCACGCGAGGACCGCTGGTGCTGGTGGGCTTCATGCGGAACCGGCCGGAGCTCCGCTTGGCCTGCAGCTTGCCTCTCGGCGGAG
>CAZHIK010001433.1:0-2158 GCA_964532635.1 uncultured Enterobacterales bacterium | reverse complement strand
CATCGATTCGTGGAACATCTCGGGATCGGTCAGAATCCCTGTGGCCGACTACTAGCTCCCTCTGGGATCACTCCCCCATCACTTCCTTCATGGTGGGGCCGTCGGTCTCGATGTCGCCTTCTCGCGAGATCTCCGGGCCTTCCTGCTGCGCCTGGCGATCACCGATGTCGTGGGAGCCCAGCAGCCAGGACAGCACCAGGCCTTCACAGGCCGGCTCGCGGTTCAGCATCGCCGCGCCCTTGCCTGCGCCGGAGTAGATCTCCATGTGCTTGGGACCCCGGGCCTGGGCGTCGAGCAGCAGCGCCGACTTGGCGCTGTAGGGATCGTCGCTGCTCACCACGAACAGCACCGAGCGCTCGCCCCACTTCTTGAGGGCGGCGTCGGCGCGGATGCCCTTGACCTTGAGGGAGGGGGATAGCAGCACGACGTTGGTGGTGTCGCTGGCCTCGGCTGCTGCCGCCAGGGCCAACACCGAGCCGAGCTCGGCTCCCACCAGCATCAGCTCGGTGGCGCCCTGTGCGCGCAGGTAGTCCAGGCCAGCCGTCACATCGGCGGTCATGGCCTGGTAGGTCTCGTCGGGCAGCGGGGGTACGCCTACGCCCTGGCTGTCGCCGTGGCCCCGCAGGTCGATGGCCAGGGTGGCGAAGCCGGCGTGCTCGAGCTTGCCCTGCAGGAATTTCCAGTCGTTGGCCGTGCGGCGGTCGCCGTGGACCAGCAGGACGCCCTTGGTGGCTCCCTCGACGGGCTCGTACACACCATGCAGCTCGATGCCGTCGGCGGTCGTCAGCTGGACGTCGTCGGCGAGGGCTGCCTGGGAGATCAAGGCCGCTGCGACCAGGGAGAGGATGCTCATGTCGTACTCCGAACAGGGGAGATCCCGCTCATCATCCCTCAGCGGGTGCGGTGAGCAAGGCGTCCAGGTGGGAGAGGAGCTGTTCCAGGGGGATGTCGTGGCCTCGACCGAGCTCTGCGAGGGTCTCATCGTGGCGCACAGGGCAGCGTTCGCAGCGATCCAGCCGATGCTCGGTCAGCACCGCTGCCACCCCGGGATGCAGAGCGAGTGCGCGGGCCACGGTGGTGCGCGGGGTGAAGCGGACCAGGGCAGATGTCGACTCGAGACCTTCGTGCAGAGGCTGCCAGCGCGCCTCGAGCCCCTCCAGCCGCTCCCGTGCAGCCTGCAGGGTCTCGCGCAGGCCGGCCAGGGTGGCCGCGCGCCCCAGCAGCTCCTGCTCCACCACGGCGCGTACGCGACGGCGGGCTCTCTGCCGCGCGCTCACGGGTGCGCCCCGCCGAAGGTGGCGTCCATGCCGGCGTCGAGCTCGGGGTAGCGCCACTCGAACTCCAGCTCCTTGTCGAGGCGCTCGGGCTTCATGCGCACCGAGGCCTTGAGCAGGTCGAGCATGTCAGGGGTGAGCAGAGGACGCTTGCCCAGGCGGCTCATGCCGCGCTCGTAGACATCGGCGATGCCGCGCTGCACGAAGGTGGGCACGTAGGTGGACCAGAAGCGGGCCGGCTTGCCGCCCACCCGGGCGGCCACCGCCGCGTAGAAGTCCCGGGACATCACGGGGTGCCAGGTGGAGATGTGGTACACGCGCTCGCTGTCACCGTGCTCCGTCACTGCGCGCAGGGCGTCGATGCAGTCGTCCACGTGGATCACGGGCATGAGGTTCATGCCTTCGCCGGGCAGCCAGCAGCGGCCCTTGCGGATGGCGTCCTCGAGCATCACGGAGAAGCCCGGGCCGTAGACGATGCCGATACGGGCGATGCGGATGGGCAGGTCGTTGGCCTTGTGGGCCTCGCGCATCAGGTCCTCGGCCTCCGCCTTGGCCAGGCCGTAGCGGGTCATGGGGGAGGCATCCATGTCCTCCTCCATCCACAGGCCGGAGCGGTCGCCGTAGACGGCGCAGGTGGAGGCGAAGAGCACGCCCTTGGGGGGGGCGCCGGAGCGCTCGAGGGCGGCCAGCAGGTTGGCGGTGCCCATGCGGTTGATGCGGTCGGCGGTCTCCTGGCCCTTGCCGCGGATGGCGCCTGCCAGGTGGTAGACCCAGGTGGTACCGCGACAGCCCTCGGTGAGCAGATCGATGTCGTAGACGTCGCCCTGCAGACAGCGCGATGCGCCCGCGGCCTCGACCCGGACGGCGCGTCGCGGCGTGCGAGC
>CAZHIK010001432.1:0-2160 GCA_964532635.1 uncultured Enterobacterales bacterium | reverse complement strand
ACCGAGCCCTCCGCAAAGCCCGGCACCACCCGCCGCGAGTTCCTGGCGCTGGTGGCCATGGCCGCGGCCTGCGTCGCCGCGAGCGGTCTGGCGGGCAAGGCTCTTGCCGATTCCGGGCTCAACGCCGCCTGGGCCGAGCGCATGGGCAGCGGGGTGACCTGGGACAAGGCGCCCTGCCGCTTCTGCGGCACCGGCTGCCACGTGCAGGTCGGCACCCGCGGCGGCAAGGTCGTGGCCGTGGCCGGCGACGAACTGGCCGAGGTCAACAGGGGCCTGCTGTGCGTCAAGGGCTACCACGTGGGCCAGATCCTCTACGGCAAGGACCGCCTGAGGACCCCCCTGCTCAAGAAGGGCGACAAGCACGTCCCCATCTCCTGGGATCAGGCGCTGGAGATCATCGCCGACCGGGCCGAGTTGGATCCCAAGGGCTTCGCCATCTACGGCAGCGGGCAGTGGACCATCCCCGAGGGCTACGTCTGCCAGAAGTTCCTCAAGGGTGGCCTGACGTCCAACCACATCGACCCCAACGCCCGGCTGTGTATGGCCAGCGCGGTCACCGGCTTCATCGCCACATACGGCGTGGACGAGCCCCCGGGCACCTACACCGATCTGGACAAGGCCGATGTGGTGATCACCTGGGGCAACAACCCGGCCGAGATGCACCCCATCCTGTTCTCCCGGGTCATCGATCGGCGCGCCCACGGCGAGGACGTGCTGCTCATCGACATCGGCACCCGCCGCACCCGGACCACCGAGCACGCCCAGCACTACCTCGAGATGAGGCCCCACGGTGACCTGGCCGTCGCCAACGGCATCGCGCACCTGCTGATCGAGAACGGCACCTGGGACCGCGACTTCGTGGAGAACCACTGCGCGTTCCGGGGCGACACCGCCGACCCCTCCCTCAAGGGCGAGGCCATCACCTTCGAGCAGTACAAGGAGGGCCTGAAGCCCTACACGCCGGAGTACGTCGAGGAGCTGTCGGGCATCCCCGCCGCCGACATCCGGATGCTGGGCGACCTGTTCGGCCGCAAGGACATCCGCATCACCAGCATGTGGTGCATGGGCGTCAACCAGCACACCAGCGGCACGGCCATGAACACCCTGCTGCACGGCATCCACCACCTGTCGGGACACTTCGGACGGCCCGGTGACTCCGCCACCAGCCTCACCGGCCAGCCCGCGGCCTGCGGCACCTGCCGCGAGGTGGGCACCCTGGCCCACGCCCTGCCCGGCGGTCGCCTGGTGGCCAAGGAGCCTCACCGCCAGCAGTGCGAGGACTTCTGGAACCTGCCCCACGGCCGCATCGACCCCAAGCCCGGCTACCACACCGTCAAGATGTTCGAGAGCTTCTCGACCCCCACCGCCGAAGGCGGCAACATCCACACCATCTGGGTGCAGGTGACCAACCCCGCTCAGTCGCTGCCCAACCGCCACAAGCTGGTGGACCCCTCCCGCGAGCAGGACGACAAGTTCCTGATCGTCTCGGACGTCTACCCCACGGCGACCACCAAGGTGGCGGATCTCATCCTGCCCTCAGCAATGTGGGTGGAGAAGAACGGGATCTACGGCAACTCCGAGCGCCGCACCCAGCAGTGGTTCAAGCAGGTCGAGCCCCCGGGCCAAGCCCGGGACGACGTGTGGCAGGTGATCGCGGTGGCGCGGAAGCTGTTCGAGCGCGGCTTCGAGGGCATGAAGGACAAGGACGGCAAGTTCCTGTTCCACTTGGCCGACGAGCAGGGCCGCGAGGTCCGCGCTTGGGAGTGGGCCCGCTACTACGACGTCAACGTGGACCGGTTCCTGTACGAGGAGTACCGTCCCTTCGCCCGCATGAAGCACAAGGACCTTGCCCCCTACGACGTGCTGGCGGGCACCCGGGGCCTCCGCTGGCCCGTGATCGAGCAGCCCGACGGCAGCTGGAAGGAGACCGAGTTCCGCTTCGTCGAGGGCGCCGATCCCTACGTCGAGGAGGGCAAGGGCTTCCAGTTCTACCACTCCACCTCCGGCGACGACCGGGCACAGATCTGGTTCCGCCCCTGGGAGCCCGCCGCCGAGGAGCCCGATGCCGAGTACCCCTTCTGGCTGAGCACCGGCCGCGTGCTCGAGCAGTGGCACACCGGCACGATGACCGGCCGCGTCCCGGCGCTGCGGGCGGCCATG
>CAZHIK010001431.1:0-2160 GCA_964532635.1 uncultured Enterobacterales bacterium | reverse complement strand
ACCGGTGGCTTCTTCTCTTCCATCGAAGTCTGCACCGCCCCCGACGGCACCTGCACCGGCGACGACAACGACTACTGCGCGCCGTCGGACTTCTCGGTCCACCTCGGCGACCTCGGAGACCTGCTCAACTCCCTGCTGAACCAGTTCCCGCTGCAGTCCATCCCGGATCCCGACACCATCCTGGTGTACGTGGACGGCGTGGAGATCCCCGAGTCTCCTTGCCTGGAGAATTGCGAGATCGACTCCATCGGCGAGCCCATCTGGGGCGACGGCTGGACCTACGAGACCGGCGAGAACTCCGTGTACTTCCACGGCACCTCGGTCCCCGACTACAACGCCGATGTCCGCATCTACTACCGGCCGGTGTCCGATCTGCCGCGCAGCCTGCCCTTCTAGCCGGCGCTCACGCCTTCCCGCTCCCTGCTTCCACCATCCCGAGGAATCTCGATGCGTAGCCGAAAGACCCTGATGCCGCTCCTGGCAGGCCTGGTTGGCCTGTTCGTCTCGGCCGCACCCGCCGTTGGCCAGGACACGGTCAGGCCCGTCGACCTGGGCCTGCTCCGCGACTCCGAGCTCTCCGTCGTACAGAAGCGACTGTACAGCATGGAAGAGCGCACCGAGCTCGGCGTCCACCTGGGCCTGATGCCCTTCGACGCATACACCGTTGCGCCCTTCGCCCGGGGTAGCTTCACGCTGCACCGCAGCGAGTCCATCGGCTTCGAGGTCTCAGCAGCGGGGGGCTACGGCTTCAAGAACTCCGCCTACCGCGAGCTCGAGGGTCCGGCCTACGGCATCGCAGCCGAGGCCTACCGCTACCTGGGCCAGGCTGGCCTGGGAGTCGAGTGGTGCCCCGCCTACGCCAAGCTCAACTGGCGCGGAAAGAAGGTCTACCACCACAACTTCTACGTGCTCGGCGGCGCCGGTCTCACCATCGAGCAGAGCGTGCTGCCCGCTGCCGACCTGGCCTTTGGTCCCGGTGGCTCGGTGGGCGTGGGCCTCAGGGTCTTCCGCGGCGAGGCCGGCTCCATCCGCTTCGAGCTGCGCGACGACATCTTCGTCCAGTCTCGCGCCCAGACCGCCACCACGGCCTTGAAGCAGAACGTCTCCCTCTCCGTGGGCCTGTCCCGTTTCGGCAAGGAGCGCTGACATGCGCGCCCCCTTCCTCCCCCTGCTCCTGCTGCTGCTCGCACCGCGAGCGGTCGAGGACGCCTGGGCGGGCGATCTCGAGATCCAGTCCGCGGCCGACGATCTGGTCATCGAGGACGAGCCCACTCCCGAGGAGCGGGCCGCGGCGTTCGCGGACTACCTCTCGGAGCTCGAGCGCGGTCAGAAGGCACGCGCGGCCGACGCTCTGGTCGCCGTCATCGACGACGGCATGGCCGAGCCCTTCCACGGCGAAGCCTACGCCAAGCTTGGCGACCTGCTCTCCGAGCTCGACCTCCCCTACAGCTCTCTGATGGCCCACACCAAGGCCCTCGAGATCGACGCCGAGGCCGACTGGTCCGCGGCCAGCATCGAGCGCGCCTTCGCCTTGGCCGACCGGGTCGGCGACACCGCGGTGCTGGAGCCGGTCTTCGCCAAGAACGTAGGCGGCGACGTCGACAAGCTCACCCGCTCGCGAATGGCCTACCTCGCGGCCCGTGAGAACTACCGCAAGGGCAAGTACGGGCTCACCCTGGGCCTGCTGCGCCTGGTGGTCAAGGACTCCCCTGCCTACGCCGACGCCAAGATGCTCGAGGGCGTGGTGCTCAACCAGCAGGGCCGCCCCACAGACGCCCTCAAGCCACTGCTCGCGGCCTACGACACAGCCGAGGCCACCGATCGTGGCGAGCGCTTCCTCAACGCTCTGCTCATGAACGTCGCGCGCTCGTACTACGCCGCGGGCAACTATCCCCGCTCCATCGAGTACTTCGCGATGGTAGACCGCAGCAGTGAGTTTTGGCTGCAGGCGCAGTTCGAGCGTGGATGGGCGCACTTCCGCCTCGAGGACATGAACGGCACCATCGCGCTGCTGCACAACCACGGCTCGCCATTCTTCGAGGAGTTCTACTTCCCCGAGGGCCACCTGCTACGGGTCTATGCGCTGTTCCTGCTCTGCAAGTTCCCCGAAGCCTCCACGCAGATCGACACCTTCAAGTCGCTGTACACGCCGGTCTACGA
>CAZHIK010001430.1:0-2169 GCA_964532635.1 uncultured Enterobacterales bacterium | reverse complement strand
CGCGGTCAGTGCCTGCTGGCCCTCGACCAGCCCGACGCCGCGCGGCTGGCCTACTCCGAGCTTGCCGGCCGCTGGCCGGATCACTCGGAGGTCGACGCCGTGGTGACCTTCGGCCTGGCCGACATCGAGGCCGCGGCGGGTGACGTCGAGGCCGCTGCCGCGCGCTACGAGGCCTTCGTGCGTCGGAGCCTCGACAACTATCGCAAGGGGCAGGCGCTGCTCAGGCTGGCTCAAGTCCACGACAACCACGGCCAAGCCGAGAGCGCCAAGCTCATCTACCAGCGCGTAATCGACGAGTACGGAGATGAGCCCGAGCTCGCCGAGTCCGCTGCCCAGGCCCTGGAGTGAGCGTTGGCTTGACAACGGCGCACCAGCGAGCTTCCATGCACACTGCGCGAACCCGAGGAGACGCCATGACAACCACGCACCCCGCTTCCTGGGCGATCCTGTTGGCCCTGTTCGCTGCGGCCTGCGACGACAAGCCCATCACGGTGGACGACACGGGTGACACCAGCGGTGACACGGTGCCCGACGACACGGGTGAAGACACCACCGAGCCTCAGGTGGTCTGGCAGAGCTTGCGGGCCGAGACCTCCGACACCTTCAACGGGGTCTACGCATCGGGGCGCGGCGTGTACGCCGTCGCGAGCGAGAGCATGCTCTACACCTACACCGCCTCCACCGGCTGGACCTCCCAGGAGCTCGCCACCGACGAAGAGGATCTCAAGGGCATCTGGGGCCAGGGCCAGGGCGAGACCCTCGAGTACCTGGCGGTGGGGGACGCTGGCTGGGTGGTGCAGTACGACTACAGCGGGAGTGTCATCGAGGATCTCGGCACCGCCAACTTCGAGGCGGTCGACGCCGCCAGCACCGCCTTCATGGTCGCGGTGGGCTGGGGTGGCGCCTACACCAACGAGGGCATGGGCTGGACCTACGACACGCTGCCCAACCACGAGCGCCTCAACGACGTCTGGGTCACCGCCTCCACCGCCATCGCGGTGGGCGAGGAGGGCGCCATCGTCCGGCGGGAGGGCGGCAACTGGGTCGCCATGGAGTCCCCCACGGACGACGGCATCTACGGCGTCGACGGCGCCGCCGACAACGACCTGTGGGCCGTGGGCCAGGACGGCTTGCTGCTGCACTTCAACGGCAGCACCTGGTCCCAGGAGGAGTCGTTCACCTCCCAGTCCCTGTGGGCCGTCTTCGCGCCTGCGCCCAGCTCGGTCTTCGCCGTGGGCAACAACGGTACCGCCTTCCACTACAACGGCCAGAGCTGGCGTGAGATCCCCACCGGCGTCGAAGAGAACCTCTACGCGGTACACGGCGCCAGCGCTACGGACTGCTGGGCGGTCGGGAACCGGGGCACCGCCCTGCACTACATCGGGGGCTAGCCGAAGTCCTCGCTGTCCACCTCGACAGCGCCCAGGACAGTGGAGGGGTCGATCCGACACTCGGGGTGGTCGATGGTGTACTGGACCTTCTTGAGCATCCCCAGCAGGATCGAGACCTCGCGCAGGCAAGGCTCGGACCGCTGCAGGAGGTGGTAGAGGGTGAGCTTGACCTGTGGCAGGCTGCGGCCGGAGAGGTAGGCGGTACGGGCCAGCACCTCGACGGCCTGCTGAGCTGTGGTCTGGGTGAGCGCGACGGGAGCGGGCTGCTCTCCAGCGGTGGAGGGAGGCGTGGACCGCGGCTCCGCGGGCACCTCCCGCTTGCCCCTGCGGGACTTGCGCTTGCGTGGTGGTGGCCGGTAGCCGCGTCGGCGGGCTTCTTCGAAGATGTGGTGGGCCAGGATCAGAACAGCCTGGCTGAGGTTGAGGGAAGAGGCCTCGCCGGTCACGATGGTGACCAGCTTGTGGCAGAGCAGCAGGTCCTCGTTGTGCAGGCCCGAGTCCTCAGGCCCGAACAACAGCGCGATCTCACCAGGGGTGTCCAGCAGGTCCACGGCCAGCTCGGGAGGCTCCTGGACTGGCCAGCGATAGCGACGCCCCCGCGCGGTGGTACCCACAACAACGTGGCAATCGGCCACCGCCTCGGCTGCGCTGTCACAGTGGACTGCGGCGTCGAGCACATCCAGGGCGCCGGGTGCCATGCGCTCGGCGAGGTCCCAGCGATCCTCCTGCGGCTGGACCAGCGTGAGCCGGGTCAGCCCCATGTTCTTCATGGCACGCG
>CAZHIK010001429.1:0-2173 GCA_964532635.1 uncultured Enterobacterales bacterium | reverse complement strand
CTGGCATGAGGCCGGACAGCGACGGACCGCCGTCGCACGCTTGAGCGAAGGCCTCTGCAATCCGACTGTCGTCATTGGGGTAATCATCGCTCCGCTCGACGCTGTCCTTCGAAAAGAGGTCTGGGTGATCGAGGCTGGGCTGGCCCATGGCCCAGTCCCAGGCGTGGCAGAGTTCGTGGCGGACGACCCGTTCTACGTCGTCCAGCACGATCGGGTCCACGATGATGAACTGCCGATGCGGATCGAAATACCCACCCAGATCCGGATCCTGGATGTACCTCACCTTCACCCCCTCCACACAAAGCTCCGGCGTCCCCGTCCAGGCCACGAAGTCCTCGATGACCTGCAGGATCTCCTGCTCCTGCTCCTCCGTGGCCAGGTCGTGGGGATCCATCACCACCGCGTCCTCCAGGCTCGGGCAGGGGCAGCCGGCGAGGAGCAGGGCGATCAGGGTGGAGGTGCGTCCCATGGGGGGAGGATAGCACCGACTCCCGATGATGGGCATACAGAGCGCTCGGAAGTGCCTACCCTGGCTGGCAGGGTGCCTACTTGTGAGCGCTTCTGGCCGAGAGAGCGCTCGGAAGTGCCTACCCTGGCTGGCAGGGTGCCTACTTGTGAGCGGTCTTTGCGGTTCGGGAGTGCGCCACCCCCTCACCCGGCGCTTCGCGCCACCCTCTCCCCAGGGAGAGGGGCCCGGATAGCGCTCACCCCTTCACCACCCCCAGCGGCCTCAGCCGCGCCACCCGCTTGGCCAGCCCCGCGCCCACCACGGTCTCCACCACGGTCTCGACGTCCTTGTAGGCCATGGGGGCTTCCTCGCACAGCCCCTTCTTGCTGCCGGCCTGCACCTCGATGCCGCGCTCACTCAGATCCTTGATGACAGCATCGGCCCGGGTGCGCTTGCGGGCGGCGGTGCGGGACATGGCGCGGCCGGCGCCGTGGCAGACGGAGCCCCAGCTCTCGTCCATGGCTTGCTGGGTGCCCAGCAGCACCCAGGAGGCGGTGCCCATGGAGCCGGGGATGAACACGGGCTGGCCCACGGCCCGGTAGCGGGGGGGCAGGTCGGGGTGACCGGCGGCGAAGGCGCGGGTGGCGCCCTTGCGGTGCACGCACAGCAGGCGCTCGCTGCCTTCCACCTGGTGGCGCTCGAGCTTGGCGATGTTGTGGGCCAGGTCGTAGACCAGGCGCAGGCGCGTGTCGTCGCCGAAGACCTCGGCCATGGCCCTGCGCACCCGGTGGGTGATGAGCTGGCGGTTGGCCCAGGCGTAGTTGGCGGCGGCGGCCATGGCGGCCAGGTAGTGCTGGCCCTCGCTCGAGTGCAGGGGGGCGCAGGCCAGCTGCCGGTCGGGCACGGACAGGCCGTGGGCCCGCATGGCCTTCTGCATCAGGGCGATCTGGTCGGTGCAGACCTGGTGACCCAGGCCCCGGGAGCCGGTGTGCACCAGGATCACCAGCTGGCCCTCGCGGATACCCATGGCCGCGGCGGCGTCACCGTGCTCCACCCGCTCCACGACCTGCAGCTCGATGAAATGGTTGCCGGCGCCCAGGCTGCCCAGCTGGCCGGCGCCCCGGGCCTTGGCCCGCTCGCTCACAGCGGAGGGATCGGCCTGGGGCATCGCGCCGCCGGACTCGCAGTGCAGGGCGTCTTCGGGCTCGCCCTGGCCATGATCGACCACCCAGCGGGCGCCGTGGGACAGCACCCCCTCGAGCTGCCGCTTGCCCAGCTTCCCGTCACCCCGACCCACGCCCACGGGCACCCTGCGGAAGATGGCCTCGAGCAGCCGACGAACCCGCTTGCGGACCTTCTTGGCGGACAGGTCGGCGGTCAGCAGGCGCACACCGCAGTTGATGTCGAAGCCAACACCGCCCGGGGAGATCACGCCGTCGCCCGCCGCGTCGGTGGCGGCTACGCCGCCGATGGGGAAGCCGTAGCCCTGGTGGGCGTCGGGCATGGCCATCGACGGGCCCACCAGCCCGGGAAGGGTGGCTACTCCGACCACCTGGCCCAGGGTGCCGTCGCGCTCGAGGGCTGGCTGGAGCTTGGCGCTGGCGAACAGCAGCCCGGGTCCGCGCATGTCGGGGCGGAAGGGATCGATGCGCACGCGCCAGCGGTCGACGCGGTGGATGGCGGAGGAGGGGACGTTGACGGGCTTCATGGCTAGACCCTGTGGAG
>CAZHIK010001428.1:0-2178 GCA_964532635.1 uncultured Enterobacterales bacterium | reverse complement strand
ACATGTCCGGGAAGCGCGGGCCCAGGGGGCCGAGGTTGGGACCCCGCAGGGGGTTGACCCCGGACAGGTTGATGTGATCCCGCAGCAGCACCAGGGTGCCCGGAGGCCAGTCGGCGCGCATGCTGCCCACCGAAGAGGTCAGCAGGACCCGCTGGGCCCCCCACAGCAGCATGGCGCGCAGCCCGAGCACGGAGTCTTCGGGGGGGTGGCCCTCGTACAGGTGGTTGCGGCCGGACAGGCAGGCCACGCGGACCCCCTCGAGATCGCCGACCACCACCTGCCCGGCGTGGCCGACCACGTCGGTGACGGGGATCCCCAGCTCACCGTAGTCCACCCGTGTGGCATCGGTCAGGCGGTCCGTCAGGCCGCCGACCCCACTGCCCAGCACCATGGCCCAGGCCGGGGGTCCGGCGCCAAAGCGCTCCACCAGGGCATCTCGAACCGCTTCGATCCTCTTCATCTTCTCACTCATGGGGACACCTCTCGAGTAATGTATCAGCTTTTACTCTTTTCTCGTCAACTGTCACGGAGGCGCGCCGATGGGTTGAGCATGGAACACAATCCGATCATGTCCCTCCGCACCCTCCGCGCTTCCCTGACCGCGCTGCTTGTCTCCCTGGTGGCGGTGGTCGGTGCGGGCGTCCCCTCCCCCGAGCCCACCGAGGCCGCGTCCATGTCGGCGAGCTGGGAGAGCGCGGCCCGTCACACCGACATCCAGCGGCTGAGCCACGCGCAGTGGCTGAGCCTGCAGGCCCCCGCCGCCGCCATGCCCCTGCTCACCGACCTGGTGCGGGGCGCCCACGACGAGGACGTGCGGGAACGCGCCACCGCGCTGCTGCTGGACACCCTCACCCGCGAGCCCGGCTGCACCGCCGAGGGGCTGGACGCCACCCTGCGCTACGTCTACGTCAGTGCCAGCGACGAGCAGCAGAGCGAGCGCGCCATGCTGATGCTGCTGGCCCGCCAGGTGGACGATCTGCCCGAGGGCGCTCAGGGTGCCTTCATCCAGGCCATCCTGCCCCAGGTGATCAGGGCCGCACGCCGCCACCAGCTGCCCCCCTCAGTCACCCTGGCTCAGGCCGTGCACGAGAGCGGCTGGGGCCGGTCCCGGCTGGCCCGGGATCACCACAACCTCTTCGGCGTGAAGGCCGGCCGCTCCAAGGCCTCGGTGACCATGAGCACCCAGGAGCACCAGGACGGAGTCGACCGGCGCGTGCGCTCCCGCTTCCGCTCTTTCGAGGGCGTGGAGCAGAGCATCGAGCACCACGCCGAGCTGCTGTCGGGCGACCGCCGCTACGCCGAGGCTCGGTACCACTGGAGCGACTGGCGAGCCTTCCTCGAGAACCTGGCCCCCACCTACGCCACCGACCCCGCCTACGCGAAGCGCATCAGCCGGATCGTGGAGCGCTACGAGCTGGACCGCTGGGACGACCTGGTGCGGGCGGGTGCCGTGCAGGACGCGGCGATCAACGCTGGGGCGTGAGGGCGATGACGCCCTGGTCGTCGAGCTCCACCAGGATCACGGTTCCGCGGGCCAGGTCCTGGAACAGGATCAGCTCGGACAGGGGCTTGCGGACCTCTTCCTGGATGAGGCGGTCCAGCGGGCGCGCGCCGAAGGCGGGATCGTGGCCCTTGCGCGCCAGGTAGCTGCGGGCGGCATCCGTGAGCCGCAGCTCGAGCTGGCGGTTGGCCAGCTGGCCTGTGAGCTGGGCGATGAACTTGTCGACGATCATGCCCATGACAGCTGGGTTGAGAGGCTCGAAGCGCAGCCGGGCGTCCAGCCGGTTGCGGAACTCGGGGGCGAAGACCCGGCGCAGGGCTTCGTCCTCGTTGCCTTCGGCGTAGCGGTTGCCGAAG
The DNA here is from genome assembly GCA_964532635.1 of uncultured Enterobacterales bacterium. GTDB lineage: Bacteria > Myxococcota_A > UBA796 > UBA796 > JAFGLY01 > CALDOK01. The sequence continues at coordinate 321 of CAZHIK010001428.1, read as the reverse complement.
CCGGTCATGCCGCGGGCCAGCTCCCGGGCGCCCACGTTGGAGGTCATCAGCAGGATGACGTGGCGGAAGTCGGTCTTGCGGCCGTTGGTGTCGGTCAGCGTGCCGTGGTCCATCACCTGCAGCAGCAGGTTGAAGATGTCGCCGTGGGCTTTTTCGATCTCGTCGAGCAGCAGCACCGCGTGGGGGGTCTTGCGGATGGCGTCGGTGAGCAGGCCGCCGCGGTCGAAGCCCACGTAGCCCGGAGGCACACCGATCAGGCGAGCCACGGTGTGGCGCTCGGCGTACTCGGACATGTCGAAGCGGTGGAAGGCCAGCCCCAGC
>CAZHIK010001427.1:0-2182 GCA_964532635.1 uncultured Enterobacterales bacterium | reverse complement strand
CACCTGCTTGTGGTGCCAGGCATAGGTGGGAGGGAAGCCGAACCGGTTGCCGGTCTCTTCACGGTTCTGCCGCATCCGCTCCAGCGTCGCGGCCGCCCAGCGACCGGGGCCGCGGCCGAAAGAGACCAGCTTCAACAGCCAGGCCGCAGCAACGAACACCGCGAACAGCAACTGCCCGACAGCCCAGCCGAGCAAGATGAACTCGTTGGTGGTCCAGCTGTAGAGCAGGCCGATGTGCTTCGGCGTTTCCCGGGGATCGTCCATGGGGACGTAGGCTACCCCAGCTCACCCGTACGGATCAGGTCGAGCACGAACTGCATCGTGCCTGGCACGGTGTGGACTGGCAGCTCACCGTCGAGCATCGTGGGGTGGTTCTGCAGCGCGGCCTTCCAGGCCGGAGCGGAACCCTCGTCGATGGTGGCGGGGTCGAGCACCCCCAGGATCTTCAGCAGCTGGCCATAGCCGATGCCCGCAGCCAGGCCCCGGCGGTAGAAGCCACTGGCGGCCTTGCCGTAGGCGAAGGCCTTGTGGTTCACGTCCACCAGGCGCTGGCTCTTCTTGCCAAACATCTGCTCGATGAACTTCAGGCAGGGCTCGTCCCCGAAGGGGTAGAGGTAGGCCCCCGCGCCCAGCATGACCATGTTCTGGGCCCGGCCGCTGCCCGCGAACTTGGCCAGGCTGTCGGCGGGTATCAGCACGTGCTGGGGCAGCGCGGCGATCTGCTCGAGCACCCCGCCCAGGTCCGGGTAGTTCGGGATGTTCACGAACGGGTTGGCCGCGGCCACCACGGTGCCTTCGGGAGACAGCGCGTGGGCATAGCGCAGGGACTCGAGGGGCTCGACCGCGAGCACCAGGTCCACCTGACCGTCGGGGATCAGGTCGGAGTGGATGGTGTCCTTGGACATGCGCAGGTGGGACTGCACGGCGCCGCCCCGCTGGGACATGCCGTGGACCTCGGCCTGCTTGAAGTCGAAGCCGCCCTCGAGGGCCGCGGAGTCGAGCACGAAGGCGATGGACAGGATGCCCTGGCCACCGACGCCAGCGAGGATGATGTCGAGGCTCATGATGCTCTCCTACTTCCTGCGGATCTGGATGCAGGGGCGAGTGGGGATGATGACCGACAGGCCTTCGTAGGCGATCTCCTCGCGGTAGACCTCGAGGATGGCGTCTTCGTTCTTGGGGATGGGATTGACCACGCGGATGTGGTCTTCCTCGACCCCGATGCCCCTGAGCATCTCGATCAGCGGGCCGCCCACCAGCGCGCTCTCCTGGCGGCCGGTCATGGCGGTGATGTCGTTGTCGAGGATCACCAGCACCATGTTGGACTTGGCGCGTACAGCGTCGAGCAGGCCGGTCATGCCGCTGTGGGCGAAGGTGGAGTCACCCACCACGCCGATGGCGGGGAACACACCGGCGGAGGCGGCACCCATGGCCATGGAGACCGAGGCACCCATGTCCACGCAGGTGTCGATGGCGGTGTAGGGGGGCAGCGCGCCCAGGGTGTAGCAGCCGATGTCCGACAGCACCCGGCCGTCGGGATGGTCGGCCATTGCGCGGTTGAGCGCGTTGTACGAGGTGATGTGGGGGCAGCCCTTGCACAGCGCCGGCGGCCGCTTGGCCAGGTCGGCCAGGGGCGCGGTGGCGGTGGGCTTGGCGGGCAGGGTGGGGTTGAGCTCGCCGGTGCGCGGCAGATCGCCCGACAGGCGGCCGATGACCGGCTTGGGCGGGTTGTCCAGGACGCCCTTGAGCGCAGACTCAATGAAGGGGTAGCCGTCTTCGGCCACCAGCACCTGGTCACAGTGCTCGAAGAGCTTGGCGAGCATGGGCTTGTTGAGGGGGTACGCGCCCACCTTCATTGTGGTGATGTCGTGCTCTTCGCCGGCCAGGTTCTCCTGCAGGTAGTTCCAGGCCACGCCCGAGGCGATGACGCCCAGCCGGCTGCCGCGCAGGTCGAGCTTGTCCAGGCCCTCGTTCCACACCGCCTGCTCCACCTCGCCCCAGCGCGCGATGAGGTTGGCCCAGTGCCGCCGGGCGTTGACCGGCAGCAGGATGAAGCGGGACTTGTCGGTGATCAGCGGCTTGCGCTGCTGGTCCAGGCGAGGCTGGGGCACCACTGGCGCCCGGCTATGGGCCAGGCGGGTGACGATGCGAACCACCACGGGCAGCCCGACCTCTTCCGAGT
>CAZHIK010001426.1:0-2184 GCA_964532635.1 uncultured Enterobacterales bacterium | reverse complement strand
GGTGAAGGTGATGAAGGCATCGTTGGCCATCTCCTCGGTGAGCTCGAACTGGATGGTGGCGTCCGTCCACTGGCTCACGAACAGCCAGCCGTCGTTGGTGACGTCGTCACAGAAGTCGGAGGGCACCATCAGCTCCAGGATGTCGCCGCCGTTGGGGATGTCGGACCAGCCGCCGGGATCGATGCGGGCGGTGAACCAGGGATCCGAGCTGTTGTCGCAGTCCACGTTCGAGTACTCGGTGAGGATGCGGTACTCGAAGTTCAGGGTGTAGGGGCCGGCGGGTAGGGTCTCGCCCACCCACTGGGTGGCCCAGGCGTAGCCCACGCTGGCGTGGGGGTTGAGCTCGAGGTGCAGCAGGCCGTCGCCTTCGGCCGCGGTGTAGCCCTCGGCGGCGTTGGTGATCTCGGCGGTGCCACCGTACTGCCAGTAGCTGGCCCCCTCCTCGAAGCCGCCGTTGAGCACCAGGCTGCCGTAGGTGGGCTTGTCGTGGCTCGCGAAGGCCCGGGGCAGAGCCAGGGTGGGGGGATCCGTCACCGGCTCCACGTTCAGGCCGTACCAGACGTCGTCGTTCTGTCCATCCACCGCTTCCATGCCCTTGTCGAAGGCCTCGGACAGCGCGCGGCCGTCGAACCAGGCGTCGAGCAGGCCCAGCAGGAAGGCCTCGCTGTACTTCAGGAAGACCACGTCTGTGAAGCCCACGTAGGACTGGACCCCCTTGCCCTCGAGGATGTCGGCCAGGGAGCTGTTCTTGGACGATGAGCAGGACTCCATCAGCACCACAGCATCCTCCATGTCGCCGGCGGACAGGTGCTGATCGAACCAGCCCGGCGTGACGATGGGCTCCGCCATCTGGTCGTAGGGATCCACGGTGTCGAAGTGGGGGCCGTCCTCCAGGATGCGTCGGTCCACCACGATGTTGTGGGCCTGGATGTCGGCCTGGTGGTTGGTGATGAAGGCTGCGTCCACCGCGTCGTTGGTCCACAGGCCGAAGGGGCCCTGACCCATGCCGCAGTGCCACCAGTAGGGAAAAGCCATGCTGCCGGTGCAGGCGCTGGGGGCCACGATCTCGCCGTGGGCTTGGATGAACACGATGCCCTCCTGCATCACGTCCAGCAGGTTGTCCACCGTGGCTTGGGGGCCGTTGCGCTCCACAACGTCCCACTCCTCGCAGGCCCAGCCCCCCTGGTCGATCGTGAGGAAGTCGCTGTGGGTGCCCGCCTGGTCGATGGCCATGAAGGCCGAGATCTTCTGCTCGGGGCGGTCACCCATGTCCAGATCGGGGGGGTAGCCGCCGCTGGGCAGAGGCGGTGCGGGGCTGCCGCCGCCAGCGGTGCCCTCGGTCGGATCGGACGTGACGCTGAACATCAGATCGTCGCGGGTGATCCACCACACCGAGCCCTCGCTCCAGCCGGCCATGGCGATGTCGTCCTGGCGCTCGAGCTCGGCCACAGCGGCCTCGAAGGCGCCCCCGGCGTCCCCGGAGCCCTCGGCGACCAGCAGGCCCAGATCCTCGTGGACAGTCAGCAGCTCCTCGATGCGGTCGTCGTCCAGGGGCGCGCGCACCTTGTAGGTCCGGGCCAGGGATCGGACGGAGACGCCGTCCGCCAGAGCCTCCACGTGCAGCTCGCATGTCTGCGCCGCGCTGCGAGCCGTCAGCTCCGCCTCCCAGCGACCAGCGCTGGCTTCGGCCAGGGGCAGCGCGAAGCTGTCCACGTCGCAGTCGAACAACGCGGTCACATCGGCGGTGCTGCCGCTGGTGGCGATGTCGATGCCCAGCTCCACCTGTTCGCCGGTCATCGCCACCGGGGTGCTCAGCCAGGGGCGGCCCATGCTCACGCCGGGCTGGTAGAGGATCTCGAGGCTGGCAGAGCCCTCGCGGCCCGCTGTGTCCACCGCCGTGAAGGTGTAGGACTGTGAGCCCTCCACCAAGGCCAGGATCATGCTCCAGGCTGCGGTGCCTACCACCGCGCCGGTGGCGCCGGTGGCGTCGTTGGTCCAGTTGACGCTCACCGCGGTCTCGGCCGCATCTCCGCTCACGGTCATGTTGGGGCCGTGGGCTTCGTAGGCTTGCATGCCTGTGGGCTCGAGGATGTTGATCCAGGGAGCGTCGCTGGGTTCCACGATGATCATGGGCTCGACGGGTGCGGTGTCGGTGGCGTCGCCCGCGCCGGGCGAGCCATGGCA
>CAZHIK010001425.1:0-2188 GCA_964532635.1 uncultured Enterobacterales bacterium | reverse complement strand
GTGGGCCAGCAGCGCACTCAGATCGGCCTCCGGGGGGATCTCGGGTCGCTCGGGCTCACCGATGGCGCGGAGGCCGAGCCACAGCAGCGCGACGGTGGCCACCGGCACCAGCAAGACCACCAGTCGCCAGCGTCGGTGCGTCCGGGAGGGTTCCAGTGCGGTCGGCTCGTGGGGCGAGGTGCGCGTGGGGCTGTCGTCGTCGGGGAACGCGACGGGTTGCGAGACCGGAACGGTGTCCCCGCGCACCCCGGTGCCCTCGAGCATGGTGGTGCCGGAGAGGGGGTCGTCCCCCTGACTGGGCATCAGATCGAGCAGGGGGGGCACGGCCACCTCGGCCCAGTCCCGTAGCAGGACGTCTCCGAGGCCGGCCCGGGTCAGCGCGCTGGCCCGCTCGACCTCCCGGGCGGTGGGGCGGTCGCTGGGATCGAAGGCCAGCATGGCCCGCAGCAGGCGCTCGAGCCCTGGGGCGTCCGTGGGCAGGGAGGACCGCAGCCCGTCCAGGGCCTCGTCCAGCTGGATGCGGTGCAGGGAGGCCGAGGCCGGGGCGCGCCCCAAGGGCCGGCCGGCCAGGGCGCGGAAGAGCACGGCCCCCATGGCGTAGACGTCGCCTTCGGGACCGTCCCGCCCCTCCATGCGCTCCGGGGAGAGGTAGTCCATGGTGCCGAAGTGCAGGCTGTTGGTGACGGCTTCTCGGCCCTCGAAGTCCGCCCGGGAGATGCCGAAGTCCAGGAGCTTGACCTCGCCTTGGGCGGTGAGCTGGATGTTGGAGGGCTTGATGTCACGGTGCAGGAGGTGGAGGGGGAGCTGGTCTTCACCTCGGGTGGTCCAGGCCGCGTGCAGGCCGCCCGCCACCTCGGCCATGATCTCCAGGGCGGCGCCAGCAGGGATCCGTCCGACCTGCTTCAGCAGCCGGGACAGGGAGACGCCCTCGATGTACTCCATCACGATGGTCCAGCGGCCATCCAGCACCACCAGGCTGTCCACGTGGACGATGGCGCGGTGGCGCACCATGCCCAGGATGCGCGCCTCGTCCCTGAGGCGCTGGCTCACCTCTTCGATGGCGGACATCTCGGGATGAAGGACCTTCAAGGCCACTCGTCGCGAGAAACCAGCGCGACCCTTCAGCAGGGCTCGATAGACGGTGCCGAAGCCACCGCGTCCGATGGTCTTCTCGATGTGGAAGCTGCGCGCCATGCCAGGGGTCCGTCTCGACCTGGAGGGGGCTCCATCCTACCGGATCCAGCCCGGGCGGCGACTCCAACGGGCGTGCTACGATCGAGCACGACGCCCCGGAGGCGCCTTGCTCCGCATCCGCACCGCTGGCCTCGCGGCCCTGATCTCTCTGACCGGCTGTGCCCCGGCTCCCGAGGCCGGCTGGGCTGGGCTGGGCGCCGGAGATCCTTCCCGAGTGCCCGTAGCGGCGCCACCTCCACCTGGGGTGATCTGCCCGGACGGGGAGACCACGGAGGGCATCGACGTCAGCTACTATCAGGGCGCCATCGACTGGAGCGACGTGGCTGCCGACGGCATCGAGTTCGCCTTCATCCGCGTGTCCGACGGCCTGGACTACGAGGACTCCCGCTTCGACGAGAACTGGCCGGGCGCTCGGGCGGCCGGGGTGATCCGCGGCGCCTACCAGTACCTGCGGGTGGGGCAGGACGGAGCGGCCCAGGCGGAGCTGCTGCTCGACCGCATGGGAGCCCTCGAGGACGGGGATCTGCCGCCGGTGGTGGACGTCGAGACCTACGGCAACGAGGGCTACTCTGCCGCAGAGGTGGATCGGACGGTGGGGGCCTGGCTCGAGACCGTCGAGGGAGCCCTCGGCGTGCAGCCCATCATCTACACCTCCTATGGTGCGTGGAGCAGCATGAGCGGGAGCGACGCCTTCGTCGACTACCCGCTGTGGACGGCGTCGTGGTACGCCCACTGCCCCTGGGTGCCCGACCAGTGGAGCGAGTGGGTGTTCTGGCAATACACCGACATGGGCTCGGTGGACGGCATCTCGGGAGCAGTCGATCGTGACGTGTTCAACGGCGGCCTCGAGGCGCTGGAGGCCTTCGCCTGGAGCGACGACAGCGATCCGGAGGAAGGCTGCTGCGCCGTGGGCGACGGAGCCGCGGTGACCGCCGAGGAGGACGGTCCCTGCGCGTGCCTGTCTCCCTGGGGGCAGGACGTCAACCACATCGAC
>CAZHIK010001424.1:0-2191 GCA_964532635.1 uncultured Enterobacterales bacterium | reverse complement strand
TGGGATGGATGAAGACCACACGCGTGCCGTGGGCACCAGGCACAGGGCCTTCGCTCAGGAAGCGGTAGCCGAGCTCGCGCAGGCGAGCGACGTCGCCTTCGATGTCGTCGGTCTCGAAGCAGAGGTGGTGCAGACCGCCGCCCTTCTTCTGCAGGTACTTGGCGATGGGGCCTTGGCCTTCGAGGGGGTGGACCAGCTCGATCTTGGTACCCGGGATGGGGAAGAACGCGGTGCTGGTCTTGGCGGCTTCGACGTCTTCGCGCCCCGACAGCTCCAGCCCGAGATCCTGGGCAAAGCGCTGGATAGCGGCTTCGAGGTCCGGCACCGCGATGGCGATGTGGTCGAGGCGGATGAGCATGGAGCGAGACTCCTCTAGTTGCGCGCGTTGGTTCCCACCGATGTTAACCTGAGCCTTCCCCGGGCGACCGCCGCTGGCGCCCCGCTCCCTCGAGGTCATCCATGAAGCCCGCCTACACCCCGGTGCTCCTGGCCATGCTCTGTGTCGGCTGCGCCGCCGACCCCATCGACGGGATCTGGCAGTTCTCGCTCAACGCCGTCACCACGGTGCAGGAGTCCTGCGAGGAGACGATCTCCCACAACTTCACCTTCGGCTGGGTCGAGGGCGACGACGAAGAAGAGGTGGAGGACGAGGCCTGGTCCGAGATCGAGGAAGAGTCCCAGAGCGACGAGATCTTCTACGGCCTGATCACCAGCACCGGCCCCGACGCGGCCACGCTGATCATCGGCCCCGACGCCTACCCGGGCGTGCGCGAGGCCGACGGCGGCTGGACCTTCACCTGGACCAGCCTCACCACCACCAACGAGCAGGACGCCCACAGCTCCGGCTACAGCTACTCGGCCACCGCCGACCAGACCCGCGAGGACACCTTCGAGCTGATGCAGGCCGGAGAAGTGCTCGACGGCACCTGGTCCGCGGCCGTCAACTCCACCCAGAACTGGTCCGAGACCGACAGCTGGAGCCCCAAGGCCCTGCGTGACCACCTCGCTGGCAGCGGCGTGTCCGGCCAGATCCCGTCCTTCAACTACCTGGTCATGGAGGACGACGATCCCAAGACCATCGACGTCACGGTCCCGGTCTACAACACCGCCGACAGCTACGACTGCGACTCCGAGCCCTGCATGCTCAACCGCATCGTCAACTGCGGCGACAGCTGGCAGATCGACGCCGTTCGCACCTCCCTGTCCACCGGCGAAGACTACGAAGGCATCTCCGGCTCCGGCCAGAACGGCGGCTACTAGCCAAAGCGATCAGCGGGAGCGGATGAACCGCTCCCCTACACTGGCGCTCCCGACGATTCGCTCCGCGTGCGATCCCCCCGCGACTCCCAAGGTCCGTGTAGGGGCGGGGTTCACCCCCGCCCGCTACGAAGCGACCCCCGGCGGCGGATGAACCGCTCACACACACGCGAAGTCTCCCAAGGCCCGTGTAGGGGCGGGGTTCACCCCCGCCCGCTACGAAGCGACCCCCGGCGGCGGATGAACCGCTCACACACACGCGAAGTCTCCCAAGGCCCGTGTAGGGGCGGGGTTCACCCCCGCCCGCAGAGGTACATGCCTATCGGTTCTCGTCCCACTCTCTCCAATCAGGCCACACAGTCGAGCCCGCCCACCGATACTCACCAGCCGCATCGACGAACTCGGCCTCCACGGCGTTCGACCAGACGTACAGGGCCGCAGCCTCGAGCTGCTGCTCCGCACGCAGCGCCCGATCGTGGAAGCTGCGCTGCCACAGCCTCTCGCCAGGGTGAAGCCTTCGGAACACAGGTGCGAGCCTTCCTTTGAAGGTTCGAACCCACGAGACGAGATCCGGCGCGGTCAGAAGAAGGTGGATGTGATCGGGGAGGATGCACCAGGCGTAGAGGCCAGGGTGTTCGGCCAAGAGTTCCTCGGCGGCCTCGGCAAGCTCTGATCCGGCGAACCACGGCTGCTTGCTGTGGGTATTGATGGTGACGTGGAAGGCGTGACCGGATCGGTAGTCGTCGAGGGGGAGACGGAGGTGCTTGCGGGAGGGGAGCGCTGTCATCGGAAGCCCCGTTGTTGCGGGAGCGGATGAACCGCTCCCCTACATTCGCCATCTCCATAGACACCGAACCGCCAGATTCTGACCGCCTCTGCAGGGGCGGGGTTCACCCCCGCCCGCGCCCGCCGCCCGGAAGACCGATGCAGGGGC
>CAZHIK010001423.1:0-2192 GCA_964532635.1 uncultured Enterobacterales bacterium | reverse complement strand
GGGTAGATCTCTCATAACCACCCTACTAACCGGAACGTGCGGTGCTGTGCTCAGTCACCCTTGTCAAAGACCAGGAAAGAATCCTGGTCGAAGATGGGGTGGCTGGCCACAAGGCGGAAGCCGGCATCCGCCAGCGTCGCGGTGATACCATCGGGGTAGTACCCGCCCGGGAAGCGGGTGTCGGCCTCGATGACCGCCAGCTGCCCGTCGGACTTCAGGGCGCGGCGCAGGGAAGCGTACAGGGCCTCCCGGGTGGCGGCTTGGCTCGGGGGCTCGGCCTCGGGGGGCTCGCGGGCGCTCTCGGGCCAGCAGTGAACCTGGGACAGGAAGATCAAGTCCATGCTGTCGGCGGGCAGCAGGGCGCCGGCGCGGCGGTGCAGAACGCCCCATATGTTGCCCAGCTGCCGTTCTTTCGCCCGCGACACCAGGCGCTCGAGGGAGTCGAGCTGGATCTCGGTGGCCCAGACCTGGCCCTCGGGGCCCACCGCTTCGGCGAACAGCAGGCTGAAGAAGCCGGGTCCCGCTCCCACGTCGGCCACCCGCATGCCAGGACCGATGCCCAGCAGGCGGATGACCTCGGTGGGCTGCTTGTTGATCAAGTGGTCGGGCGAGAGCATCCGCTCGATCTTGTCGGGCGGGTAGGTGCGCTGCAGCGCGGCCTGGTCCTCGGCCCCCTCCACGTCCAGGCCCAGGATCTCGAGGGGCGGCCAGGGGCCGGGGCCAAGGCTGGCCCCGGCGGGCTCGGGAGCGGCCTGTGGCGTCGGTGGCGGCGGCTCGACGCCCGCGTCCTCCGGAGGCCCGAGGAAGAAGCTGCTCATGGTCTGCACGGGCAGGGTCACCGCCTCGCCCACGGGCGGTGGGCTCCAGGCCGCGGCGCCGTAGGGGCCCCAGTACAGCCAGCGGTAGCCCGGATCTTCGAGGGGCTGCTCGAACTCGAAGGCCACCTCGAGGGGGTCGCCACTCTCGGTGATGGCCAGGATCTCGGCGGTGTAGTCCGGCAGCTCGTGGATCTCGCCCACGGTGAAGGGGACCTCGATGCGCCGCTCGAGGCGATTGACCGCCTGGGCCAGCCAGCCCCCCTCGGTGCGCACCACCAGGGTGCGTTCGTCGGGGCGTGTGACGGTGTGATCGGCGTTGAAGGGGGACAGCAGCGCCACCCTGGCGGGCGCCGCGCCACCCTCCACCTGGCGCACAAGGGAGGAGTAGACCACCGGGAACTCCTGGCCGGTCACGAAGATGAGCGCTTGCTCCTCCAGGGCGGGATCGTTCGGCATGGTGTCGGCCGCACAGCGGAAGACCTGGCCAAACCCGGGCAGACCGCCAGCGCGGACCAGCAGAAGCAGGGTCGCCAGGGGCAGGTGTATGAGCAGCAGGCCGCCGGTCAGCCAGCGCCGAGGGCGGGAGAGCGCAGCGTCTCCCTCGCCGATCCAGCCTGCTGCGCGGGCTTGCATGGCCAGCAGGGCGAAGGCGCCTACGCCGGTGAAAGCCAGCAGGCGATCCATGGGGAAGGCCGCGCACAAGGGGATGGCCGACAGGGACATGCCCAGGGCCCAGAAGCGGGCCTCGGCGGAGGCGCGCAGGGTGGGCCAGAGGTACCAGATCAGCAGCCCGCAGACGGGCAGGGCGGCCAGGGTGACGAAGATCTGCTGCTCGACGGGCACCACGAACATCACCGCGTCCACCGGAGCCTGCAGCCACTGCCCCAGCTGCAGCTGGGGCCAGCGCTCGAGCAGGGCCACCAGGAAGCCAGCCGGGTCCACTCCTGGATCGATGTAGAGCCCCGAGCCTCGGATGCCGTAGCCCAGGTGGTTGTAGACCAGCCGCCAGGCTGCAACCAGCGCCGCGTAGGGTGCGATGCCGGCGAGGCGGCGACCCCAGCCGCCGCGATCCAGGGTGAGCTGCCAGGCCACCAGGTAGGCGGCGGCCCCGAGGGTGGCCTCACCGCAGAACAGGCCCACGGTGAGGATGAGCAGCGCGGCCCCGAGCCACGGCAGCTTCCCGCTGTCGCGCCAGCGCAGGTGGGCCAGGAAGGCCAGCCCGCCCACCACCATGGAGATCAGGGCGTGGCGGTTGGCCAGCCAGCCCGCGTTCATGGCGTGGGCGTCCTCCACCGCGAAGAGCAGGACCGCCAGGCCCACCAGGGCCCCGGCCCGGGGGTGGATGCGGCGGTAGGTCCATGCCGTGACCAGGAT
>CAZHIK010001422.1:0-2194 GCA_964532635.1 uncultured Enterobacterales bacterium | reverse complement strand
AGCCTGCGCCTGCCTCGACCTCATCGACATCCCCTGCGCCCGCGACCAGCAGCAGACCCTGCGCGCCATCGGCTCGATGCTGTCGGGGCTGATGTAGGGGCAGGGCTTGTCCCCGCCCGCCCCACCATGGAGATCGGGGATCGCGAATGTAGGGGCGGGGTTCATCCCCGCCCGGCCCACCAGCGATATCGAAGATCGGGATCGAGGCTCGCGGTCTCCAACCACCGATCCCGATGACCGATACCGATCCCTATGACCGATCCCGATCCCAAGCGCTCGGAGACGTCCCTCGACAGCCACCAACATGATCGGCGCGAAGTAGGAAGCGCCACCGACGCAGCTCGGCAGCCCCCGATCATCGATCCCCCCGCCCCGCCGAACAACGAACACGAACACGAACACGAACACGAACACGAACACGAACACGAACACGACCTCGAACACGACCTCGAACACGCCCCACAGCCCCCACCGACCACCGGCACCCTCGCCCTCACCGGCGACATCTTCGGCGCCACCCTCCACGCCCCCAACGGCCAGACCTTCTCGCCGGGACCCCTCCCCCCCGGCGCCTACACCCTCGAGGTCGCCCTCACCAACGGCACCACCATCCGCCGCGAGGACCTGGCGGTGATCGAGGCCGGCCAGACCCTGCACATCCAGTGCCTGGTAGCCGTCGAAAACTGCCGCGTGGTCGCCCCGTGAAGCTCCTCTTCCTCTTCACCATGGCGGCCTGCAGGCCAACCCCCGACACCGGTGACAGCCGCTTCGGGCCGGAAGGGCCGCCCGCCCTGGTGCTGGGCGCCCTCCACAGTCCGAGCCCCGGCAGCACTGGCCACGTCTTTCCCCGGGATGACGGATTCCTGCTGGGCGCGGTGGCTAAGGAGAACGCTCACACCCTGCAGGACTTCGACGACTCCTGGCAGTCCAGGGGTGAACCCTTCACCCTGTCCGAGCCTGGTCCTCGGGAGCCAGACATGAAGCTCGTCGAGAGCCGCACACGCCTGTTCCACGTACGGTTGGACACCGACGACAGAGGCCCAGGCCTGCGAGTCCAGCGCCGCGACGACCAACTGGAGGTCGAAGCCACCAGCTCCATGCTCGCAGAAGGCGACGACGAGCGCAGCCTGGATCCCAGCCTGCTGGTGAGCGAAGACCGGGTCTGGGTGGGAACCGAGTTCCGCGAGGACGCCGAGAGCTGGGACGACAACATCCCCCCCGATCCCGAGCTCGAGCGGGGCTTGCTGCTGCGAGAGCTGAGCCTGGATCTCGAACTGCTCGCTACTCACCACCTGACCGCCGAGCTACCCGAGGCCGATCCCGCCGACCGCTTCTGGGGGCTGGGCACCGCGCAGCTGAGAGACCGGGACGGCCACTGGGTCTTAGTCGCCGCCCCCACGGGCGACGCCGAGCACTTCGACCAGGGTGAGAGCGAGGGCACCCGCCGCCTCTTCGCCCTCGAGTACGACCACGATCTGGTCTTCAGGGAGGCCCACGGCCCCCTGACCCCCGAAGGCATCGACGCCTACTGGTGCACCGGGCTGCAGCGCGTCGGCGAGCACACCCTGCTCTCCTACACCTTCCGGCGCCCCGAGGACGGGCCGGTCCTGGGCCCGCCCAGCTCCGACTACGGCAACATCGCCCTGCTGCTGCTGGATGCTGACCACCAGGTCGTCGAGCGCCTGGAGCTGAGCGACCACAGCAGCCTGGACATCGCCAAAGGCCTGGGCGCCCACCGCAGCAACATCACGGTCGAAGGCGATCAGGCCTGGGTGAGCTGGGACGATCCCGAGTCCATTCGGGTGCAGGAGATCGAGCTGGTGTGGCCATAGCCGTCACTCCTCCGGTACGAAGAGCCCCATGTCAGGCGCGGCCAGGCGGTAGTCCAGGCCGCCCAGGACCAAGGCGCCGTACCAGGGGTCCACCGCGCCACTGGGACGGTGCACCGGCATGGGGAGCACGCCCAGATCCCCGGAGCAGGGCTGGAGCAGCTCCCAGCTGTTGCTGGCGAGGTCGTAGACCTCGGCGCAGGCGCTGGGCTCCCGCACGTTGGTGCCCAGGTTGGTCAGCCCCGCCGCGCCGGCGATCACCAATGCCCTGGCACCGGGGAGGGGCAGGGCCAGGTGCCGGGCGCGCGGGAGCTGCATGGGCGCGCGGGTGTCTTTCCACAGCCCGTAGCGGTGGTCGTAGATCC
>CAZHIK010001421.1:0-2196 GCA_964532635.1 uncultured Enterobacterales bacterium | reverse complement strand
CCGGGTGGATCACTTCGCCGCCGCCGGGTGGCCCACTGGGGGGCGGCGTCAGCAGCTCAGAGGCCTGGAGGGCACTGGAACCCGCCAGCGCTGGGAAGACACCCCTTCATGTTCCCTCCAGGACAAGATCGCGGGGATCCCCATAGCGCTGGTCATGGCGGTCGAGGCGATCAGGTCCAGACGTGCGGAGCGGGAGCGGCGACGGCGAGAATGGGAGGAGGAGAGCAGGGCCGCGGAGCAGGCGAGGCGGGAGCATCTGCGCAAGGATGCTCTGGTGAGGCAAGGGCTGCAGACGTTCCGGCAGTGGAAGGCTGCACGGGAGATGGAAGAGTTCCTGGACGAGGTACAGTCCATCGTGCCCGTTGACCTGCGCACCGAGAGCCTCCAGGAAGCCCTGATGTTGTTCCGGGCGCACATCAGGGACATCGACCCACTTCGCAGCCCAGCGCGCGCAGTCGAGCGCTTGACTCACCCCGATGAGCGCCGCTGGGCGACGGATCTCGACCTGGGACTCGGGCGGCCAGCGCGTCGGGGAGGCTACGGTGCTGTGTGGTAGCGCCGGCTTGTTCTCGATGCGGAGCCGACCCTATACTCGAGCGTGTCCCTCCACTCCGTCATCCAGCAGCTCTACGACCTGAACACCGGCGTCATCGGCCAGGGTGCCGAACGCCACGAGCGCCCCCACAAGCCGGTCCTGATCCTCGCTGCTCTGGAGCTCATGGACCGCGGCGCTGAGACCGGGCGGGTCGTCTGGTCGGGCGACCTCCGTGCGTCCTTCAAGCGGATCTTCGCTGTCGTCAGGAAGCGCGACGATCAGGCTTCGCCGCAGCTGCCCTTCCTGTACCTGAAGAGCGACGGCTTCTGGACTCCGGTGGCACTGGTGAGCGGTGATCGACGCGCTCTCACCTGGGAGCCTCGAGTCAAGGACTTCGGTACCGTGTTTGCGGAGTTGCCCCCCGAGATGGCAAGCCTGCTCGCCGACGCCCAGAACCGTCAATGGTTGAGAGAGGCCCTGGTGTCTCGCTACTTCGCAGAGCACCGCGCGGCCCTGGTGGGTCCGGTGCTTCCAGGGCCCTGCGCTGCCGAAGAGCCCGCCGCCTACGGTGAACCTCTGAAGGAACGAAGCGCAGCCTTCCGCAAGAAGATCCTCGAGATCTACGGCCACCGCTGCGCGGCCTGCGGCCTGGAGATCGGGTTCGGCTCCCTGCCCATGGGCTTGTTGGAAGCAGCGCACCTGGTGCCCTTTGCAGAGACACAGAACGACCACCCCACCAACGGCATGGCGCTGTGCAGGAACCACCACTGGGCGATGGACAGCCACCTGATCGCGCCGAGCCTCGATGGCGTCTGGCGATGCTCCCGCCGGGTCATCCCACGTCGGTCCCGCGGTGAGCAAGAGCTGTCGGCTCTCGACGGGCTCGCGGTGATCACTCCGAAGGAGGAGGTCTACCAGCCCGCGGAGAACGGCCTGCGGTACCGCTGGCAGAAGATGTTGGAGGCTCAGGGGTAGCGGCTCCAAGACCGAGGTTGGGGAGTTCTTGGTTGCTTCTCCCGCCAGGAGCGCTGCCGTCTGCAGCAGGCTGCCGTGACGGCGTCGGGCTCACTATCGGTCTTCGGTTCCGCATGAAGGAGCTTCCAGGCGAGCCAGATCGCCAGCGCAGGGCTCTGATGTCGCGGTCCGCCTCGTGAGTTCTAGGTCTCTTCGGTGCCAGTCCTTCAGTACCTCGAAGAAGCCCGTCACGTTGTTGGCGATTTCCTGGCAATCCAGGTCGGATAGCGGCTTTCCCATGCGGGGTTCGAAGATCTCCCTGCACTCATTGACGACTTCATCGGGGAAGCCGCCCAGTCTCGGACTTCTCGCCATCGTGCTCTCCTTGCGAGGCGTGAGCATCGGTGACTAATCCGCCCTGCTTCGAGCGCGCCCGGTCGAAGCGGCTCGGTTGGTACGACGGGTCACGCGCCGATCTGCCCCTGCTTGCCGCTGGACGACCTGTTGTTTCGCAGCGACGTCTGGCACCCGGCTGCTGGCCTCGCTTCCGTGACAAGCAGGTAGACGACGTCCGTCAGCCAGTTAGGGAAAAAGCTCATCCTGCATGGCCTATTGGGGGCGTCACCAGGAGAGACCCATGGCACGCCTTCGCAGGAACAAGAAAGACGAGATGCGTGGAATCGCGGCGTTTGAGGCCCACATCGCGT
>CAZHIK010001420.1:0-2196 GCA_964532635.1 uncultured Enterobacterales bacterium | reverse complement strand
TCATGCACCGCCGGCATCAACGCCGCCCCCAGCCCACCATCGGGCCGCAGGGCCCGCTCGCCAACCGCATCCCAGCCCTCGAGGGCCAGCTCCAGCTCTTCCCCCCGCAGGTCCTGCACCGCCAGGCGCCACTGGTGCTCGGCGAGCAGGGTCAGCTCCGGCTGCTCGAACTTCTCACGGCGAGCCATCCCCTGGGCCACTGCTTCCCGGCAGGCGTCGTCCAGGCTTGCGCGGCAGGCTTCCTCGAGCCTGGCGACCTTGCGTGGAACCTTGTCGCCCCGGGCCGCAGCGAAGCCCGGATCCTCGAAGGGGAAGAAGTCGTGGGGCCAGGGGAGCGTGTCCACGATCTCGAGCTCTTCGAAGCGGAACACCTGCCTGGCGGACACGACCGCAGGCATGGTGACCAGCAGGGCCAGTGCAGTGGGACCCAGCGCCATGGTGCATCCTCCAGCTTCGAGCGGCCGCCTGCGAGGGGACCGCCAGGCGGGATGCTACCACGCGGTCTCCCCCCTCGATCGGGCGGATGCACTACCATGTCTCGAGCGCCCGAGGCGCCCGGAGGACCCGAGATGCACATCGCCCTGATCGGCGCAGAGCTGGAAGAGAACCTGGCTGTCCGCTACCTGCGCGGCGCCTTGCACGCCGCGGGCCACAGCACCGTCCAGCTGGCCTTCGATCGCCCCGAAGACAGCGATCGCGTCGTGGACGACCTGCTGGCTTCGGGGGCCGAACTGGCGGGCCTGTCCATGGTCTTCACCGCCCGCGCCCGCCAGTTCGCTCGCCTGGCCGAGCGCGCCCGGGAGCGCGACTTCGAGGGCGGCATCGTCGCCGGCGGCCACTTCGCCGCCTTCCATGCCGAGCGGCTGCTCGAGGACATCCCGGCCCTCGACGCCATCGCCATCGGCGAGGGCGAGGCCATCCTCTGCGATCTGGCCGCCGCCAAGGGTCGACCCGACGCCGTCCGGGGACTGGTCTGGCGCGACGCCACCGGCACGATCACCCGCAATCCCCCCGCACCCACCCAGGATCTCGCCACCCTGCCCTGGCCCGTGCACAAGCGGCCCTTCGACCGCTACCTGGGCCTGCCCGTGGCCGATCTGCTCAGCTCTCGCGGCTGCACCCACGCCTGCGCCTTCTGCTCCATCGCCGCCTGGCACAAGCTCTGCGGCGGCCCCCCCATGCGCCAGCGGCCGGCCGAGGACGTCGCCGCCGAGATGGCGATGCTCTACGAGCAGGGCGTGCGGGTGTTCAACTTCCACGACGACAACTTCCTGCCCCGGGGGCTCGAGCGCGCCTGGCAGCGGGTCCGGGAGCTGGACCGCGCCTTCCGCGAGGCCCTGCCCGGCCCCTTCGCCTTCGCCATCAAGGCCCGGCCCGACGGCGTGGACCGCGCGCTGTTCACAGAGCTTCGCGACACGGGCCTGTTCCGGGTCTTCCTGGGCATCGAGGCGGGCACGGCCGCCGCCCTGCGCCAGCTCGGACGCCGCCAGAGCCTGGCCGACAACCTCCACGCCCTGCGCACAGTGCGCGAGCTGGGGCTGCACTCGGCCTTCAACCTGCTGATCTACAACCCCGACACCAGCCTGGACGACGCCGCCGAGAGCGTGGACTTCCTGCGCCAGCACGCCGCCCACCCCGCCAACTTCTGCCGCACCGAGATCTACGCCGGCACCCCCCTCGAGCGCCGACTGCTCGAGCAAGGGCGCCTGAGGGGCAGCTACTGGGGCCTGGACTACCGCATGGCGGACGCGCAGGCCCAGCGCGCCTTCGAGCTGGGCTACCCCCTGTTCCGGGAGCGCTGCTACGGCTTCCCCGGCGTACACCACCTGGCCATGCGGGTGGACTACGAGATCACCCTGCTGGAGCGCTTCTGGGGGCCCCACCCACGCCTGCGCGAACAGGCCCGGTGCTTCGTGGTCGGCGTGAATCTCGACACCTGCCAGCGCCTCGAGGCCCTCTTCGAGGCGGTGCGCAGGGGCGAGAGCACCCCAAGCATCATCCGAACCCTGCGCCCTGCCATCGAGGCTGCGGACGAGTGCTTCGGCCACGAGGGCATGGCCCTGGTGCGCCGCTTCCACGCCGCGGCCAGCAAGGCGCCGGCTCCCACCCCGAGCGCCTGGCGCGGCTACGCCGCCAGCGCCGGCATCGCCGCCACCCTGGGGCTCGCCGCCTGCGAGCGCGTCCCGGAGCCGCCGG
>CAZHIK010001419.1:0-2198 GCA_964532635.1 uncultured Enterobacterales bacterium | reverse complement strand
TTTTCGTACAGGTTTCCGAGGCCTGTTAGGAAGAACTTCATGTGGGTGTAATGGCAAGCGCAAGAAGCGTCACGCCGGCGCCTTGTCCGCCGAGGGCCAGGTCTCGGTGGTGGTGCTGTCCGGCCCCAGCGCCCTCGGCGGCCTGGGCTCCAAGGGTCGCGCCGGCACCCCCAGGGGCATCGTGGGTGGCGGCCTGGGCAGCCGAGGCTCGGGAGGCCCCGCCAGCTACGGCGGCTTCGGCGGCGCCCAGCTCCCGATCACCATGAGCTGGGACAACGTCGCGGCCGAGGGCAGCATGGACTCGGCCGTGGTCCGGGAGCACCTCCAGCCCTTCGACCGCCAGATCCAGTACTGCTACCAGCGCATGCTCAATCGCGACCCCAAGCTGGCCGGCACTGTGAAGGTGAGCTTCACCGTGGACGGCGATGGCGCGGTCCAAGACGTGCGGGTGCTCGACAACAGCGTCGGCAACGAGCAAGTGGGCACCTGCGTCGGCCTCCGCATGCAGCGCATGAACTTCGCCGACCTCGACGAGTCGGGTCCCACCACCGTGGAGATCACGCTGAGCTTCGAGTCGGGGGAGTGATATCCACGACTGGAGGATCCTCGCGATGAACGGACGCACTCCCGCCTTGTGGCTGCTGGGTGGTCTCGGGTTCGGCCTGGTGGGTTGCGGAGGGGACCAACGGCGCTCGAAGGACACGGGGCAAGTGCCGGAGTGTGCGGAGGGCTGGGCGCCGGATCGAGGCAGCTGCGTGCCGGAGAATTGCGGAGTGGGGACCTGGGGGGCGCTGGAGGTGGATGGAGAGACGGTCCACGTGGATGTGGAAGCGGCCGAAGGAGGGGACGGGAGTGAGGGGGCGCCGCTCCGGTGGATTCAGGCGGGATTGGACCTCGCTGGGGCCCGCGGTGGGGGGATGGTGGCCGTGGCGGAGGGGACGTACGCCGAGACGTTGGAGTTCACGGGCGACCACGCGGGCGTACGGCTGGCGGGGAGGTGCCGGGAGCTTGTGGTGCTGGATGCGAGTGGCGGGGATGGAACCACGCCGGGGATCGACATCGGCACCAAATATGGGGAAGCCGAAGTGTCGGGGCTTGGCGTGGTGGGTTCGAACTGGGTCGGAGTACGCGTCTGGTCGGGAAGGGTGCGGCTGGTTGACCTCTCGGTGGAGGGTAGTGACTCCTTCGGCATCGGTACATTCCGGGGAAGCAGCACGGCACCCACCGTCCTACAGGTCGAGGCCTGCGAGCTGATCGGCAACTCGGGTATCGGCGTCCTGGCCTACGACACGGGCACCGATGTGATGTTGATTGATTCCATGGTCCGAGACACTCAACCCGACGGGAACGGGGACTTTGGGTACGGCATCAATGTCCACAGCGGCGCCGCGCTCACGGCAGAGGGCTGCGAGGTGGCTGGCAACAGGTCGGTGGGTATCGGAGCCCAGGAAACAGGCACGACAGTGACGCTGGTGGATACGATCGTCCGAGACACGCTGCCGGACCAGAACGGGGAGCTTGGGTACGGCATCCAGGTCCACAGCGGCGCGATGCTTCGGGCGGATGACTGCGTACTGGCCGGCAACACGACGTTGGGCGTCTTCTCCAACGACACGGGCACAGCTGTGACGCTGGTGGACACCATGGTCCGGGACACCCAGCCGGACGGTGACGGGAATTCCGGGTACGCCATGGCGGTCGCAAACGGCGCAGCGCTCACGGCAGAGGGCTGCGAGCTCGCTGGAAACACGGTGTACGGTGTCCATGCGTCCGACCTAGGCACAACAGTATTGCTGGCGGACACGAGAATTCGGGACACCCAGCCGAAGTGGAACGGAGAACTTGGGTTTGGCATCGTCGTTGAGGGTGGTGCGACACTCACTGTGGGGGGCTGCGAGCTCGCGGGAAACGCGGCGGTGGGCATCAGCATCGGTGATTCGGGTACCACCACGGCCCTGAGCGACACTCGCGTCCTGGATACCCACCCGGACGGGAACATGGAGTTTGGGTTCGGCATCCAGGTCTACAACGCGGTGGCGCTGGCGGACACCAGGGTCGTCGACACCCTACCGGACAGGAATGGGGAGTTTGGATTCGGCATCCTGACCTGCAGCAGTGCGACGCATACCGCGCATGGCTGCGAACTAGTGCCCTTCCACAGGGATTCTGACCGGCTTCGTGAGCTACCAAACCCGATG
>CAZHIK010001418.1:0-2198 GCA_964532635.1 uncultured Enterobacterales bacterium | reverse complement strand
CGAATCCAGATGCATGAACAGGGCACTCGGAGCGCGGACCCGGGGGCTCGGACGGTAGGCGACAACTACCTTGACACCCACCGCGCGACACGCCTCACGAGTCACGCGCCAGCAGGTCGGTGTCGGTCGTGTCGGTGGGGGATTCGCCAGCGGCCATGACGGTGGACGCCCTGCGGCAGTCCGGTGGTGAAACCGCTTGCGTGGAGGCCTGGGCCCACGCACGATACGTACGCTGTTCTTCGTCCGACCGAGACGCCAGCGCCGCCGGTGAACCTTGCTGAGACACCTCATTCCCATCGCCACCCTCCCTGCCTTCCTGTCGTTCTGCGGGCCCTGCGGGCGTTGCCCTTGCGATACCCAGCTTGGTCCCGATTGCGGCGACACGGGGCCCGAAGACTCGCAGGTCGAGGATTCGTTGCCCGGCGACAGCGGCGACTCCCTGCCTGACGACAGCGACGACTCGCTGCCCGACGACACCGACGACACCGACGACACCGGAGACCCGGCGCCCACGCTCGTCAGCGGCGACTTCCAGGACGGCTCTCGCTGGTGGGTGGTCACCCTCGACGTCGAGCAGCGCACGCTGGCGGTGGTGATCGCTCCCCCTGACGGAGAGAGCGGTCGCTACGAGGCCGGGGCGCCGGTGGTGATGGGGGTCGGCAGTGGGATCACCACCCCTGTGGAGTGCAACGACAGCCCCATGCGCACCCTGCGCACCCACGCTGGCATGGTGGTGGTGCAGTTCCTCACTCCCGGCCAGTGCTGCGTGGACGTCTGCAGCCCCACCTCGGACAACATCGGCGGCTCGGTCTCGCGCCAGGCCGTCTCCGATCTGCGGGACTTCGCCCTGAACAGCGCTCAGACGCTCGAGGGCGACACCCTCTCCTCACTGGTGGGGACCCCAATGATGGAAGATGAGCTGGTGTTGATCCTGGGCTCGTCCCGGGCCACCACCGTCGTCGAGAACATGGCGGCCGATCCCGACAGCTGGGACATGGTGCGGGCCGTGATCAACTACGAGGTGCCCTACTACCCGGCGATGGTCGCCTTGGAGCTGGGCGCGACCATGCATGATCCCGACCTCAGCGAGGACGCCGACGAGGATCGCCTCCCGGCCAACGACGGGCGCTATCCCCACTACCAGGACGGCGACTGTGCCGACGGAGAGTGCAGGCTCGACCACGTGCCCCTCGGCTTCGACCAGACCGTGGCCATCCGGGACGTCCACCACGACGCCGACATGGCCGTCATTGCGGGGCGGGACCGGCCGGGTGTGCTCTACGCCGACGGCAACCGCAACGGGATGCTCGATCTGCAGGACACCCACGTGGACTACGACCGTGACGGGCTGGTGGAGAGAGGTGAGGACTTCGTGTTCTTCGGCCTGATCCAGGACTCCGGGGTGCGGGATGAGCAGTACTGGCACTCTCCCGAGCTGCTGCGGGAAGCCTTGATCCAGGGGGTGCTGACCGAAGACGCGTGGCCCCCGCACTTTCCGACCCTGGGCGAGGTTCAGGTCTTCTGGGGCGAGCGCGATCACCCCACGGCCCAGCAGCAGGTGGTCGATGCGCTGCCCGATATCTACTGGGTCGTGCTGGGCGCCCACCAAGACCACGGCCAGGCCCTTTCCACCCGACCCCACACCGTCCTGATGTACAACGATCTGTTGGAAGCCGGGATGGAGCCGCAGTACAACTTCTCGAACGACGCGCTCGAGGAGATCTACGGCACCGTCGCCATACCCTACGAGCCGTTGTCCCAGGGGGCGCCCATGACCGAAGAAAACGTCAGGCGGTACGCGCCTCCCTTTGACCTCAGCGAGGCCGAAGTGCGCGGCGCCGGCGTGGTGCACGCCTGCGACCTGCTGTATGCGGAGTAGCCACCCTCGAGCGAGGTCGCGGCAATGTGCAGCACCTACCGTGCCCGTCAACCCGTTCACTCCGTTCAGGATTGACTGTGCCCGTAGTCCGGCTGGATAGCCGGACTACTCCACATAGGGGGGCGGGGTTGGTGGAAGGCTGGGTATCGGGGGCTGTGCCCGGGAGTTGTGCCCATCTTCCTCGATTCGCCGCTCCCCTCTCCCTCGGGGAGAGGGGTCGGGGGTGAGGGGTAGCGCGATCGGCTTCCAGGAGATCGGGCGGGGTGACCGGGATCGGGATCGGCTCGCGGGATCGGGATCGGCTCGCGGGATCGGGATC
>CAZHIK010001417.1:0-2199 GCA_964532635.1 uncultured Enterobacterales bacterium | reverse complement strand
GAGGCCGAGACCGAGGAGCACCAGCCCCCCATCGCGAACAACCCGCGCCAGGGCTCCCGCACCACCGGCACCGTGGTCCGCACCAGCGGCTCCACCTCTGGCGGCAAGAGCTCCTCGGGCAGCAAGAGCTCCTCGGGCAGCAAGAGCTCCTCGGGTGGAAAGAGCTCCTCCTCGAAGAAGTCCAGCAAGTAGCTCCAGCCGACCATGCTCGGCCTGCTCACCGTGCTCCTCGGGGGCTGCGGCGTACCCGCGCCCCCCGAGCAGCCCAATCCTCCCCCGGCGCCTCTGCTGGCCTTCAGTGAGCCAGCAGTGAGCGCGGCCGACGTCGATCTCGCCGTCCGCGTGGCCCTCGAGCTCCAAGCGGATCCCACCCAGCACACCACCGTGCTCGAGGCCAACGGTCTCACCATCGAGCGCTGGGAAGCGCTGTTGGTGGACATCGCCTCCGATCCCGAGGCCTCGAGCAGCTACGCTCGGGCCCTGGAAGCCCAGCCCGCGGCGGAGCCCGCTGCACCCGCAGAGGAATAGAGCCCCGGCGGTTACGGGGTCCCATGACCACACCACGCCGCAAGCTCGACTTCCAGGACCATCGGCGCGAGCTGGGCCGCAACCGCTACGTGTACGCGGTGGTGTCCCGCCGGGCCCGCGGCCTGTCCATCGGCATCAACCTCAACCCGGGCAAGGACTGCAGCTTCCTGTGCGCATACTGCCAGGTCACCCGCGACGACCCCGTGCGGGCCCTGCCGGTTCACCCCCCGCGCCTCGAGGCCGAGCTGTCGGACCTGCTGGACCTGGTGGCCTCGGGGCGCCTGTGGCAGCACCCTCCCTTCGACACCGTGCGCGCCGATCTGCGCCGCGTGGCCGACATCGCCTTCGCCGGTGACGGCGAGCCCAGCACCAGCCCCCAGCTCGCCACCGCGATGAGCGTGGTGGGGCTGGCTCGCGCCCTTCACCGCCTCGAGGCCGTCCCCCTGCGCCTGTTGACCAACGGCTCGGGCCTGCACACCCCCACCGGCCGTCGCGGGCTGGCACGCTTCCACGCCCTGGGCGGCGAGCTGTGGTTCAAGCTCGATGCTGGCACGCCCGAGCACTATCAGCGCGTCAACCACAGCGGCGTGCCCTTCCGGCGCATCCTGGACAACCTGGCGCTGGCCGCTCACCAGCGGCCCGTGGTGGTCCAGAGCCTGTTCTGCTGCTTCGACGACCAGCGGGTCCCGCCCCCCGAGGAGATCGAAGCCTGGCTCGGGCGCCTCGAGGCCACGGTGGCTGCGGGAGGCCGCATCCGACAGGTGCAGGTCACCACGGTGGCTCGCAAGCCTCGGGATCCCGCCTGCAGGGCGCTGGGGCGTGGCACCCTCGAGGCCATCGCCGCCCGGGTGCGCGAGCGGGGCATTCCCGCATCGGTGCACCCGGGCCACTGGGGCCGCCGCCCCGTGCTGATCACCGCTGGGGCCACCCGAAACCCCATCGACAGCATGCGCTGCATCACCGCCAACTCGAGCGGGGGTACCGGCGTGGCCTTGGCCACAGCGCTCCAGCCCGACCACGCCGTGCACCTGCTGGCCAGCCCCCAGGCCGCCCTGCGGGCCGGCGCGGCGGGGCTCGGTTCCGTGGAGCGCTTCGAGAGCACGTTGGATCTGATGGAGCGCGTGGAGCGCTGGGTGCGGGCCAACCCCCGAGGCATCGTCATCCACGCCGCAGCGGTGGGCGACTACGCCCCCCAGGCCAGCCAGGGCAAGGTCTCCAGCGGTCGTGAGCGTTGGGACCTGGCCCTGGGCCCCACCCCCAAGATCCTCGACCACATCCGCGGCTGGGCGGGCCCGGAGCTGGTGCTGGTGAGCTTCAAGGCCGCCGCCCCCGAAACCGGCGACGAGGTCCTCGTCGCCATCGCCCGCAAGCAGGCCCTGCGCACGGGATCGGATCTGGTCTTCGCCAACGTCCTGGGCCGCCTGGCCAGCCGCGTCGCCATCGTCTGCCCCAGCGGCGAGCAATGGTTCGAGCAGCGCGACCAGGCACTGCGAGCCCTGATCGACCACCCCCTCCTGGACGACTAGCGATCTGAGCCTCGCGCAAAGGCGCCAAGGCGCAAAGGGTTTCGAGCGACGGTGGTAGCAACCGGGCTCTGTCGCGGCGCGGCGCTGCCTGGTCTCATGGCCTCGCGCAGAGGCGCAGGGGCCTTCGGCCCCGCAGAGATCGCGG
>CAZHIK010001416.1:0-2201 GCA_964532635.1 uncultured Enterobacterales bacterium | reverse complement strand
GGCACCGCGACGAGCTGCGGCGCCGGAAGGCCGAGGGCCAGCCCCAAGACCTGGTCGTCCAGGCGCTGCCCGAGGAGCTGGCACAACGCAACGGCCGCTTCCAGGGCCTCTACGTGGTGACCTTCACCCGGAAGCTGGCGCGGGCCTGCGAGGCAGCCGGGGTGCCTGTCTTCACGGCCCACGGCCTACGCCGCATGGTGGACGACGCGCTGTACGACTCCAACGTCGATCCAGGCACCGCGAGCAGGCTGCTGGGCCACTGCCCCGAGGTGGCCCTGCGCAACTACCGCACGGTGCGCCAAACGAAGATGCGCGAGGCCCTGCGGCAGGCCGGGCTCGACGCGATGCTGCGGCCGGAGGAGGGTGACAACGTCATCCGCCTCCCGGGTGCAGCGGCGGCTGCGACGCGCCCCGATCTCTCCGGCGTCCCCACCGAACAGCTGCTCGCGGAGCTTCGGCGCCGCCACGGCGAGCAGCCCACCGATCACCCCCAAGGGCGGGTGCTGTCATGAGACGGGCACAAAAAGCGGGCACAGCCTTCTACGATGGCGTGGGCCACTGCAAAGTGGCTCACCTTCCAGTTCTGAGGAAGGCGGGCGACCAGCCCCAGCCCGCCCTTGCCCTCCCCAGGTCGCACCGTTCAGAACGACCACATCGGCCTCCACAGCGCGTCGCTGGTCAGGACGATGGGCTCGAGGCGCCGCAGGCGGGGCAGGCGCCGCAGGTGGTGGCTCTACCTGGTCTCGAGCTTGATGCGCGCCAGCGTGGCCAGGGCCGGGAGCAGGGCCTCGTCCTTGACGTGGATGTCGAAGGCGTGGCCGAACTTGCTGACAGAGGCTCCGTCCATGGCCTGCGTGACCACCTCGGGCAGCGCGGCCTCCCGGGCCGCCAGGACGGCACGCTCTGGCATCAGGAAGACGACGAGCAGCGCGTCGGGTGTCGGGAGCACCGTGCAGATGGTGAACTTGCCGCGCTGGACTCGCAGCAGCCAGCCCGTGGACTTCTTGTAGAAGGCCCAGTTGCCCGCGGTCCCGGGGGCGACGTCGAGCAGGCTGGTCAGCAGGGCCGTCCACAGAGGACGGCGGTGGCCCAGCGCCTGCTCGAGGGAGTCTGGGGTGGGCTGGTGCGCGCGGTCGGCAAAGATGGATTTGGCCATGGTGAATTCCCGTGGTGCGCTCATCCTCTATCCCCTCGTGGGTTCCCGCTCCATTCGGGTGATCGCTCGACTCACGCCCGCTGGCGCCAACGCCGGCAAGCCCACCCCTCGCGCTCGAGGACGTCGGTGTCCGTTCTGGTGGGCCCCTGGCCAAGCCGGCCCGTCAGCCACGAACAGTGGGCACACCCACCGGGGACAACTCGCGACGATGACGTTCCTGTCGGCGAAGTCTTGCCGCCTGCAGTCAAGCGGAGGCGGGTATCCCCGCCCCCGCTCGCCCTCGCTTTCCCGCCTGTACGGCTCACGGGGCGCCGATCCTCCCTATCCCCCCACTCCCCCGATCACCTGCCAGGGGATCGCAACGATCCCGCCCCCCAGGTGCTCGATACGGCTGCCGGCATGCACCACCACGCCGGCCGTGCACTCAGGGTGCAGTTCCCTGAACAGGCGCAGGTGGCGTGCGTCGGAAGCCAGGGGGTGCTCGGTCCACTTGCACTCGAAGGCCAGGAGCTTGCGGCCGCTGGACAGGACCAAGTCTACCTCCTTGCCGTCCGAGCTTCGCCAGTGGTGCAGCCGCGCAGGCCTCTCCATCAGGGACGCCAGCACGCGGAGCTGTTGCCACACGAGGCTCTCGAAGAGGGCCCCGGCTTCGCGAGCCTGGCGGATCTCGTCCGCCGAGTGAAGCTCCGCCAGGAAGGCGGCCAGGCCCGGATCTGCCAGGTGCAGCTTGGGGCGCTTGCTCACCCGCTTGCCCCGGTTCACGGCCCAAGCCGGTAGCCTGAAGAGCAGGTTGGAGACCTCCACCAGGTTGATGTGGCGGTGGACAGTGGCCTGGCTCACCGCGAGCTTCCTGGAGAGTGCGGTCTCGTTGAGAACCTGGGCGCTCTGCAGGGCCAGCAACGCCAGCAGGCGCTGGAAGTCGGGCAGGGACTGGACCTGGGCCAGCTCGCGCAGGTCGCGCTCCAGGTAGGTCTGTACGTAGGCTTCCCACCAGCGCTGCGGCCGATCGAGCTGCCGCGGCCTGGGCAGGAATCCGCGGACGATC
>CAZHIK010001415.1:0-2208 GCA_964532635.1 uncultured Enterobacterales bacterium | reverse complement strand
ATAAAAATAAAAAAGGCCGCTGATAAAAAATCAGCGGCCTTCTTGATATGGCGGGGTGGACGGGACTCGAACCCGCGGCCTCCGGCGTGACAGGCCGGCGTTATAACCAACTTAACTACCACCCCGTTTTTGAAAGAGTCGCTCCGAAGGAAGGTGGGCGGAACAGGGCTCGAACCTGCGACCCGTAGCTTGTAAGGCTACTGCTCTTCCTACTGAGCTATCCGCCCACAACGTCCTCGACCGGGGTCGATTTGCGCTGCGAGCGCCACGCCACATAACAGCCGGTCAAGGGGTGTCAAGGGAATCGGGGGTCAACATCCGCCACTTTTCGAGGCACTGGTCCCACGAACGCACAGCGCCCCTTCGGAGGCCCCATGGCCCGCCTCACCGTCCCCTGGCCCACGCTCCCTCCGAGCCCCCTTCGCAAGCCGAAGATCCTGCTCGCGGCCCTGCTCGTCGCCGGCTGCAAGGACGCGGATACCCAGCTGGACACGGCCGACACCGGCCTGGAACAGGGCGGCTACGCCATCCACGACGTGGTGGTGGACTGGCAGCCTTGCTCCCTCATCGACGGCGAGGACGACGGCCTGGCCGAGTGCGCGGCGGTGGACATGCCCCTGTTCTGGGACGACCCGGACGGTCAGAGCTTCTCTACCTACGCCAAGCGGTTGGTGGATCCCGACCGTACCCCCTCCGGACAGGTCTGGCTGCTCCACGGTGGTCCCGGCGGTGCGGGCACCATCGGCCTGGCCAGCTGGATGCAGGAGATCCAGGCGGATCAGCCCGGCCTGGATGTCTACACCCTCGATCCTCGGGGCACGGGCTACAGCGAATTCCTGGAGTGCCCGGATCAGCAGTCCGTCACCAGTGACCAGGGCAGCTGGGTGACCCTCGACGAGCTGCCGGCGTGCGTCGAGCACGTGCAGGAGCACCACGGCGATCGGCTGCACGTCTACGGCGCCACCTCGGCGGC
The DNA here is from genome assembly GCA_964532635.1 of uncultured Enterobacterales bacterium. Lineage (GTDB taxonomy): Bacteria > Myxococcota_A > UBA796 > UBA796 > JAFGLY01 > CALDOK01. The sequence continues at coordinate 1,235 of CAZHIK010001415.1, read as the reverse complement.
CATCGACCTCGCCGCGCTGATGGCCGCCACGGTGATCGGGGGGGTGGACCAGCTCATCTGGGGCGGCTCCGGCGGCACCTTCTGGGCCCAGCGCTTCCTGCAGCTGTACCCGGACATGGCCGAGGGGGTGGTGCTCGAGGGCATCGTGCCCCCTGACGAGAGCCTGGTCTTCCAGGACGAGTACGACGAGAAGATCGCCCACCGGGTGCTCGAGCTGTGCACGGAGGATCCCTTCTGCGCCGACAAGCTCCCCGACCCGGAGGCCACCGTGGCGGAGCTGCTGGTCAAGCTGGACGAGGGCCACTGCGGCAACCTCGGCATGAACGCCGACAGCCTGCGCAGCTTCGTGCGCACCATGGACTACTACCACCTCACCATGGCCATGGTCCCGGCGCTGATCTACCGCCTGGACCGCTGCTCGGACGACGACTTCGACGCTATCGTGAGCTTCTACTACGCGCTGTGGGGCGGGGAGAGCGACCCGCGGGAGATGTCCACCCTGCTGTTCTTCAACGAGGGCTGGTCCGAGCTGTGGGAGCATCACCGGTTCGCCGACAACGGCGAGCTGTTGGCGTACCTGGACGAGGTCCACGCCGACGGCACCTTCACCATGGGCCTGGGCTACGACCGCAACGAGTACTACCTGGGCTGGCCCCGCTACAGCGATCCCCTGGACGACACCTGGGCCGAGTCGGATGTGCCGATGTTGATGCTCCAGGGCGAGCTGGATCCTTCCACCCCTCTGGACTTCGCCGCCGATGTGGGCGAGCACTTCGCCGGTGAACACCAGCACTGGACCCAGTTCCCATACTCACCCCACAATGTGATCTCGGGCTCTCCGCTTTCCCACGACGCCTACTCCGAGCACTGCGGCGAGCGGCTGTTCTACGACTTCCTGCTTGACCCCACGGGCAGCCTGGACACTTCCTGCGTGGCCGAGGTCGCCCTACTGGACTTCGAGGGCCTGGTCTACGCGCCCTACATCTTCGGCACCGAAGACTACTGGGAGAACAAGCCCATGGCCCGCACGGTGGCCCCCTACGAGCCCGTCTGGCGGGAGCTGGAGATCCTGCGCCACAAGCTGCGGGTGCAGCCTTGGGGATTCCGGCCCCTTTGGATCAGCAATGGGTTCTGAGGGCTGGTAGCGTGCGGGCGGGGGTCAACCCCGCCCCTACAGATGCGGGGGACCGTTGTCGCCACACCCGGTTCCATGCGGCGAAGGCCGGTGTAGGGGC
>CAZHIK010001414.1:0-2210 GCA_964532635.1 uncultured Enterobacterales bacterium | reverse complement strand
GCGCTGGCCACCATGGCGCTGGCCGGCTTCATCGGGCTGGCGATCCGGTTCGATCCCAGAGCGCGACGCTGACGCCCGAGGGCCTACATGCGGTCCAGGGTCCGCACCCCCACCAGCCGCATGCCGGCGCCCAGGATCCGCGCCGTCGACTCGACGAGGGCGAGCCTCGACCGCCGCTGGGCAGGCTCGGCGCGGAGCACCGGCACCTGGAAGTAGAACCGGTTGAAGGTCGCCGCCAGCCCGAAGAGGTAGTCGCAGAGCATGTTGGGACGGCGCGCGGCCAGCGCGGTGCGCACGGCCTCGGGGTAGCGCAGCAAGGCCACGCAGAGATCTCGCTCTGCGGGCTCACCTAGCGCGAGCGCATCGACCGTAGGCTCCTCGAGCCCGGCCTTGCGCTGGAGGCTGCGACAGCGCGCGTAGGAGTACATCAGGAAGGGCGCCGTGTTGCCCTCCAGCGCCAGCATCCGGTCCCAGTCGAAGGTGACATTGGACTGGGGATTCTGGCTCAGATCGGCGTAGCGCACCGCCGACACACCCACCGACTCGGCGATGGCGGCGCGCTCGGCGTCCGGCAGCTGAGGGGACTTGTCGTCCACCACGGCCCGTGCCCGGCTGGCCGCCTCGTCCAGCAGCGCCTGCAGCCGGATGACGTTGCCCTTGCGGGTGGCCATGGCTCCCTCTGGCAGGCTGAGCATGCCGAACCAGACATGCTCGAGTGCGGCGTCGGTGAGCCCGGCCTTGCGGGCCCCGGCGAAGACCTGCCGGAAGTGCAGCTGTTGGCGCATGTCTGTGACGTAGACGATGGTGTCCGGGCCCCACTGCTGCTCGCGGTAGCGCAGGGCCGCCAGATCGGTGGTGGCGTACAGCGCCGCGCCGTCGCGCTTGCGGATGAGCATGGGCGAGTTGCCCAAGCCCTTGCCGTCGGCCTTGACAAAGCGCACCACGGCGGCGCCGTCGTCGATCTCGGCGATGCCCCGCTCGAGCAGCTCGTCGACGATGGGGCGCAGCATGGGCTGGAAGAAGGACTCGCCCAGGGTGAGGTCGAAGCTCACGCCCATGCGCTCATAGACGCTGTCGAACTCCACCAGGGACGCTTCCACAAAGCGCCTCCACAGGGCCGTCAGCTCGGGATCGCCGGCCTGCAGCCGCGCGGTGGCGTCGCGGGCCAGGTCGCCGAGGGTGGGGTCCTCTTCGCTCTCGCTGGCGTACTTGACGTAGATGCGCTCGAGCTCACCGATGGAGTCTTCGGCGAACGCCGCTTCGTCCCGCCAGCGCTCCCAGGCGACGATCAACTTGCCGAACTGGGTACCCCAGTCGCCGATGTGGTTGTCGCCCAGCACCTCGTAGCCGAGCGCCCGCAGCATGCTCACCAGCGCCCCGCCGATGTTGGTGGAGCGCAGGTGGCCCACGTGCATACGCTTGGCCACGTTGGGGGAGCCGTAGTCCACGATGACGGTGCTCCCCTGCCCTGGCGAGGGCAGGCCCAAGTCATCCCGACCGACGCGCTCCACCAGGGCTTCGGCCAGCCAGCTGTCGTGGAGGCGCAGGTTCACGAAGCCTTTGCCCGCCACCTCCACCGACGCCACGGCGGGGTGGTCACCCAGAGCGTCCGCCAAGGCCCGGGCACAGACCACCGGCGGCTTGCGCAGGGCGCGCGTGAGACGGAAGGCCAGGTTGCTCTGGTAGTCGCCGAGCGTGGGATCGGCGGTCGCCTGGACCACCGGCCCCTTCACCACCAGATCGGGAACCAGGCTCTGAGCCGCCTCGAGCACAGCGGCCCCGAGGATCTCGGGCAGGGTCTGCATGGGGGGCCTCCGGTTGGGGGGGCGCCTCCTAACCCTCTACCAGTCCCCGGGCCGGATCACCTTGCGCACTCGGTCCCCCCGCGCCAGATCCACAACCACGGGCTCTGGGGGCTGGTTGCCATCGGGCTCACGGACCACGCGGCACAGCGGCCGAGAGAAGGTCTTCTTGCTGCGCGCACCCGAGACCGAGATCGCGACGCGACCCGAGGCCAGACGCAGGATGGAGCCAGGCGGGAAGAGGCCCATCTTGTTGACGAAGACCTGGAAAAGGTCGGGGTCGTAGGCCTGGCCGGCCTGGGCCGCCATGCGGGCCAGGGCGTCGGGCTGGGCGAAGACAGGACCCTGGCCGGGACGGTAGCGGGTGAGGATGTCGTAGTCGTCGGCGATGTGGACGGTGCGGGCGAA
>CAZHIK010001413.1:0-2210 GCA_964532635.1 uncultured Enterobacterales bacterium | reverse complement strand
GAGGAGCTCCAGCACCTCTCACTGGTCTCCCAGGGCCTGAGCGTCCAGTTCTTCCTGACCCACGAGCCCAGCTCCATCGCCCTGACCACCGTGGATGTCAACGGCAGCGAGGTCGGCTACAGCGCCATCGATGGCTGGACCTACACCAGCACCGACAACGCCATCACCTTCCACGGCGACTCCATCCCCCCCGAGTCGGCCACCATCCGGGTCAGCTACCCCTTCGACGGGGAGTGCTGAGGGCTCAGATTCCGCACTCGTACGCGGTCACCAGCTCGACCTTCTGGCCGGCCCACCGAGCCAGCGCCACCGAGCTGCCGTCGTCACGCTCGGCGGCCACCACCAGCTCGCAGCGGCCATCGCCGTCCAGATCCACCGATCCGGTCAGCTCCACCAACTGGGGCAGGGGCATGTCGAAGCGCACGGCCTGGTAGCCACCCAGCAGCACCAGCAGCTCCTGCTGGGCGGGCGGAGGAGGAGGCGGGGGCTCCTCCCCCTCGGGCACCCCTTCGATCACCAGATCGGGCCAGATGGCCCGGGCGATGTGGTCCTGCTGCCCATCGCCGTCCAGGTCCACCCGGTAGATGGGCTCGATGGTGATGTCTTCGGGGGCGGGGGGAGCGAGCCCGAGGTCCAGGGTGGCGGCGGTGCGCTGTAGCGCCCCCTCCAGGGCGGGCTCCAGCGTCTCTCCGGGGGCCGCCTTGTCCAGGGAGCACCAGGGCACGGCCCCGGTCGACCAGGTCACCACCGGCCAAGCCCGCACCTGGCCGTCGGTCTCGAGCCCCACCTTGCTGCGACCCGACAGGCACTGCACGGTGGTGCGGCCCAGCACGCCGACCAGCTTGCCTTCCCCCACGTCGATCCTGGGATCGTCTGGCAGCAGCTCGAGGCAGTCCGATCCGGACCGAGGGGTCGGCCAGTCCGGGGCCGTGCAGGCCAGCGGGGCCAGCACGCTCGACGAGTGGACCGCGAACAGCAGCAGCGGCTCCCGCGCCACCTGATCAGCTGGGACGAAGTCGAGGTCGAGATCGATGTCTTCGGGATCGTCGCCGCCCAGCAGCGAGCATCCCGACACGACAACGAGCAGCGAAAGAAGGCTGTGAAGACCCATGGTGCACCTGGCGGCCCAAATTCTGCCGGCGGTCAGGTAATCGGTTCCCGCCGGCCTCTCACCGCTACATAATTCGATTCCGCCGGACCGGACCTGCGGAGGCACCGCCCGGGTGCACAGGGTCCCACTGGGGCGTCGGCACCCCGCAATCCCGCCGAAAACCCAGGTAGAACCGTCTGCCGCGCTCGGCACGACTCTTGCGACAGAGATCCCTGCGACCACTGGAGGTTCCCATGCTCGCTTCCCTCATCGTCGCCACCCTGCTGACCAGCGCTGCTCGAGCGGCGCCGGCATGCACCCAGCTGGTGGACTTCGAGGCCCCCGGCGACACTGGAATGTCGGCGGACATCGCCTGGGAGCGCGAGGTGGAAGCCGCGGCCGCCCTGCTGGCCGACGCGCGCCGCCCCGACTGTGCCGGCCCCCTCACCAGCGAGCTGAGCGCCGCCATGCGCGCGGCCTTGGACGATGGCACCCTGGACGAGGACCGCGCCGGCACCCTGATGGCACAGGCCAGCCGCATCGGGGCCTTCTCGAGGGAGATCTCCCGCAGCGCGCGCCTGATCAAGCAGGGCCGCCCGGACCAGGCCCAGCGCTCGGCCCAGGACGCTTCGGACATGCTCGCCAGCTCGGGCCTGGCCGCCGAGCTCGGCTCCACCCGCGCCAACCGCATGGAGAGCCTGGCCGACGATCTGTTCACCCTCAGCCAGCGGGCCGCAGACCTGCGCCAGCAGCTGTCGGCGGGTGATCACGTCCACACCCAGCAGGGTGCCGAGCAGCTGTGGGCCCTCACCGAGCAGTGGTGCGATCTGGACAGGCTCGGCGCACCCCAGTGCGAAGCCGTCACCACCGAAGCCGCCGCCCTGATGGGCAAGGTGTCCGACCGCGGGCAGGGCTCGGTGCCCTACCTCTACCAGCAGCGCAACACGCTGAACCCCGACACCAGCGGCGCCAACACCTGCATCGCCATGCTCCTGGCCCAGTTCGGCGCCAGTGTCAGCCCCGACGAGATCACCCGGGAGTACGGCCACCGCCACGCCGACAAGGCCGCAGGCATGGCCGGCATCTTCAACGACTACGCCGTGCGTCACGGCCTGCCTGT
>CAZHIK010001412.1:0-2213 GCA_964532635.1 uncultured Enterobacterales bacterium | reverse complement strand
CTCGCAGGGAGGCCTCATGAGGAAGCTACACCTGGTCGAGTCCGCACCGGGCTCCCTCACCGCCTGCGCCCAGCTGCTCCGGAGCGATCCTGGGATCCTGGTCCAGCGCGCACCCCTCGGCGCCCTGGCGAAGGCCCTGGCCGACAGGGAAGCCAGCATCGTGCTGCTGGAGCCAGGAAACATCTCACCCGAACAGGTGGCGGCCCCGGACACCGCGGACCGACCCCCGCTCGATCGTGTGGTGGTCGTGGGCAGCGGTACGCTCGATCCGGCCTGGGTGCGTGGCTGGCTGCGCGCGGGGGCCTACGAGGTGCTTCCGAGCCCCATCGATCCCAACGAGCTGGATCGCACCCTGTGCCGCGCCTGGTCCGAGCTGGACAGTGGGCCCACTTCGAGGGCCCACGCTCCGATCTCCCTCCAGCGCGATCGCGGCGGCTTCCACCGCCTGCTGTCCCACAACGCCGTCTACCAGCGGATGCTGGAGCAGGCTCGCGCTTGCGGAGCCCACGACGGCCCCGTGCTCATCTGGGGCGAGCCCGGCAGCGGCAAGGACACCCTGGCCGAGTGCATCCACCAGTCCTCTGGCCGGGGCCACCGTGCCTTCGTGCGGGTCACCGCACTGGAGCTGGCCGAGCTGCTGAACAACCGGGGAGTGAGAAACGGTGACCGCGACGTCGAGCAGACCCCGCGCCTGCTCCGCCAGCGCTTGGCGGTGGCCCAGGGTGGAACCCTGATGATCAGCGGCCTCGAGGAGTTGTCGGTTCCAGCGCAGGCCGCCCTGCTCCGCCGAGTGCTGCACCGCGAGACCAGTGGCGAGACCTCGCCGCTCCCCCGCGGGCTGCGGGTGATGGCGTCCATGCGCCGCTCCCTGTCCGCGGACGTGAGACGAGGCGTGTATCGCGCCGATCTGTATCACCACCTCGGGCTCGAGGTGCTCCACATCCCGCCTCTGCGAGAGCGCCGCGAAGACATCGAGCTGCTGGCACAGCACGCCCTGCGGACCTGGTCCGCCGCCCGATCCGTGGCGAGCATCTCCAGCGAGGCCATGCATCACCTGCGCTCCTACGACTACCCCTGCAACGTCAGTGAGCTCGAGACCATCATGGAGCTCGCCCTGCGCACCGAGCGCAGCTCGGTCCTCGAGGCCGAGGCCCTCCCCAGCCACGTTCGCAAGGGCGCGCCGGCGGACACACCGGCGGCCCCGGAACCGGTCTGGCGAACCCTGGAGGAGGTCCAGGCCGACCACACCCGCCAGGTCCTCGAGCACACCCGCGGGAACCGCAGCGAGGCGGCCCGGATCCTGGGTATCTCGCGGACCGGACTGCTCTGCAAGATCCGTCGCTACGGCATCAACACCCCCCCCGCGACGAAGGAGGCAGGCACGAGCGTTGAGTTTCGCTGAACAACCTCGAGCTCGCTGATCCGAGCACCAAACCTCACCCGAAGACCCAGCCTCGGACTCCGTGGGAGCACGGAGCCCTGGGCATCGTGCGGCCAAAATCCCGCACAGGAGAGACACCATGTCCACTCGAACCACCATCCTCCCCATCCTGCTTGCCGTCCCCGTGCTCATGGCCGCGGACGCCACCATCCACGTCCCCGAGACCCACGTGCTCGATCAGGAGCTGCGGGAGCTGTCCTGCACCCTGAGCGAAGGCGAGTTCCTGGCCGGTCCCGCGGTCATCGCCTCCCTGGCCGGCCGCAAGGCAGCGCTGGACGCCTGCGCCGCCGACGGGGCCGCCCTGCGCGTGCGCTGGACCTGGAACGGCGACGAGAACGCCGTCATCGAGACCGTCGACGCCAACGCCAGCCTGAGCACCTGCGTCGAGACTGCTCTGGTGGCGATGCCCGAGGCCATCGAGGGCCGCTGCGAGGGCGTGCTGCTCATCGGCGAGCCCGAGGCCGCCGAGCAGGCCGCCGCGCGACTGGGCGACAAGCCCGAGAGCAGCGGTAGCTAGCCACGACCTGCCCCGCCGGGTGGGACCGCGCGTCCCCCCGGCCGGGCGCGATACGGTGAGGACGCACCCGCCCCGGAGCCCCCTGCACCGTGCCCCCCGTCGTCGTCGGCCTGCTCGTCCCCGCCCTGGCCAGCCCACTGACGGTCCAGCGCGTGCTGACCCCCAGGGCGGGCGAGCCCGTCCCCCTCGATCTGCTGCAGCAGCGCATCCCCGAGCTCGAGATCGAGGCCAGGGCGGGCGGGATGGTGCAGGTGC
>CAZHIK010001411.1:0-2216 GCA_964532635.1 uncultured Enterobacterales bacterium | reverse complement strand
AGGCGTCGGCCGTGAGCACCAGCGCTCTCTCTCGTCCGGGTCCCAGCATCGCACCGAAGGCGTGGGCCTCGTGGTGGTCCACAGCGTGAAGGTCCAGCTCACCGGGCATCAGCCGGCCGATGCGTCGCTGCAGCAGCAGTCTGGCGGGGTAGGGCTCGACCCGCCCGATCAGCGGCAGCTCGGGCACCCGGTTCTCCCAGGCCATGGCGGCCAGGCTCGACCGCCCCAAGGGCTCCCGGTGGGGGCTGGTGCCGGCGTACAGGGGCTCGAGCAGGCGCAGTGGGCTGCGACCCCGAGCACCGGCCACCGCGATGCCATCGATGGCGATGCCGGCGGCCTCCGCGTGCTCCAGTGCCAGGGCGAGGCTGAGGCGAGGGAAGCCCGAGTGGCGCTTGCGGCGGCTGGGGCGCTCCTCGGACAGGGCGAAGACCAGCCGGCCTTCGGCGACGATGGCGACGCCAGCGCCGTGGCCGTCCCAGAGGCCGAGGACGCCGGGGATCGTCATCAGAGCAGAGCGGCGGGATACGCGCCGTGGCGAGCCCAGCGAACAGCCTGGTCGGTGAACAGGCACACCCAGGTGTTCAGATCGCCCCGGGTGGGCTCGTAAGGCAGGGCCCCGCTGGGGTGCTGGTGGCGGGCCAGGGCCACCTGGGCCATGGCGATGCGACCGGCCCAGCGTCGGGGATCGGTGGCAGCCCACAGCCGCACGGCCTGGGCCGTGGTGTCGAGGTGGGCGGGTTCGGGGTGCTCGGTCCAGCTGGGAAGCAGGCCGTCGGGGCGCTGGTGGTGGGCCAGGGCGATGGCCACCTGGTCCACTCCCTCGGCGCCCCCGGGTTCGCCCAGAGCGGACAGCAGCAGGTCGCCCTCGGCCTGGTAGCACAGGGCGTGGAGATAGGTGGCGTCGGCGGCGGGGGTGCGCTCGGCGCGCGCGATGATGCGGCGGGCCCGGTGCTGGGTGGCACGATCGTCGAGCCAGAGCCCCGCCTGGAGTACCAGGGCCCCGGCGCGCACCAGGTGACCGGTCCAGCGGTCGGACCAGCGCTCGTTGCCGTTGGGGGCTGGCAGCGAGGGGCGATCGGCGTCCAGGAAGGCCTCGAGGCCAGCGGAGAGAGGGGCCAGCGCATCGGGCTCGAGCGCCAGCAGCCCCGGCTGGCGTGCGGCGCGCACCAGGGCCTGGAACGCCAGCCCGGTGTCGAAGGCGTAGCGGGTGCCGTTGCGGCCGATGCTGCCGTGGTCACGGAGCTGGGCGTGGAGCCATGCGGCGCTCGATGCCACCAGCTCCGGTGCGGGGCCCGGCAGGCCCTGTTCGCAGCGCCAGGCTGCCCAGGACAACCACAGGGCCGTGGCCTCCGGGTAGGGGTAGCCGGGGTGATGGGGATTCACCCAGGAGATGAGCTGGCCGTCGGGGCAGTGCAGGCCGGGGCTGGCCAGCCAGGCTCCCAGCCGGCGCGTGCAGACCCGCTCCGGTGTGCTGGGCGCTGCGTCGGGCGCGCGACAGGTACGGGTGGGGGCTCGGGAGGGCTCGAGGCTCATGTGGCGCCAGGTAACTCCTGCCACATGACCGGCAAGAGCGATCCCCGGTCCTGTGGCGAACAGCGTGGTATTGAGATTCTTCCGCGACTCGTGAGGACTCGCCGTGTTGTTGCTCACCATCCTGCTGCAGGCTCTGGCCCTGGCCTACGCTTTTGTGCTGCCCGGTGTGCTCATCGGGATGGCGGCCGGTCGCGACTGGTCTCTGCCCATGCGCCTCGGCGCCGGCTTCACACTCGGAGTGCTGGTCGTACCCCTCGCCAGCTTCTCTGCGGCCTGGTTGCTGGGCACCAACGTCCAGCCTTGGCTCGTCCTGGTCATGGCCACCCTCGTAAACCTTCTGGCCCTTGGTGGCTGGTGGCTGCAGCGCCGCTCTGCGACCCCCGCCTCCGCGTCCTGAGGTCCCCCGTGCACGCTCCCCTCATCCTGGCCATCCACGAGGACACCAACGCCAACGCAGCCCTGCTGCGGGGCAACCGCATCCTGGCTGCTGTGGCCGAAGAGCGGCTCACCCGCACAAAGTTCCAGTCCGGCCACCCCCAGCGGGCGGTGCAGGAGGTGCTGCGGCTCGCGGGAGCGACCCTCGATCAGGTCGATGTCATCGTGGCGGGGAACCGCTTCCACTTCCTGCCTCGGGTGATGGGCAAGGCCATCGAGGGCGAGCACGACATGTTCGGCCCCCAGCA
>CAZHIK010001410.1:0-2219 GCA_964532635.1 uncultured Enterobacterales bacterium | reverse complement strand
CCTCACCATCGGCCTGCTGGCCTGCGGTGACAAGGAAGACACCGGCCCCGACACCACCGAGGGCGACACCGACACCGACACCGATGCCGACAGCGACACCGACGCCGACACGGACGCCGACGCCGACACCGACGTCGGTGACTGCGCCCTGAACAGCGCCTGGCCCTGCTCCTGCTCCGGCGTCAAGGTCTGCGACGACGGCAACGCCTGCATCGGCCTTCAGGGCTATGGTGACGGCACCACCGGCTACTGCGCCGCTACCTGCAGCGGCCAGGGCGCCCACGGCGACTGCCCGGACACCTCCTACGCGGCCGACTCCATGTGCGCGGTCGACGGCGGCGGCACCTTCTACTGCCTGCTGGTCTGCTACAACGGCGACAGCGACTGCCCCTCCGACCAGACTTGCTACGACACCGGCCACGGCTACGGCTTCTGCCACCCCTAGCGAGCCGAACCTGCTTCATCGGGCCCGGGACCTCGTGTCCCGGGCTCGCTGCTTCAGGAACCCTCGACTCGGCCCAGGAAGGGCAGCATGGCCGCGAGGGTGTCCTGTGGATTGGTGTGGACGAAGGTGTGGTCGCCCACCATCCGCCGCTGCTCGAAGCGCGGCCAGCTGCGGGTGACCCGCCAGGCCCGGGACGAGGTGGTGAGGGAGAGCTTGGGGAGCATCAGGAGCACGGGACAGTCCAGTCCTCGCAGCAGCTCGGTGATGTCGTGCTGGATGGCCTGCTTCACGATGGCGTGGAAGCCGGCGTCGTCCAGGGCCGCGCGGTAGCTGCCGTCGGGTTGCTCACAGAAGACCGCATCCCAGCAGGCGCGGTCGGTGGCGTCGCCCACGTAGTGCTGCAGCAGGTTGGGCATCTGGGCCTCGAGGGCCGCGCGGTCGGGGAAGGGCCCCCGCTCGGGCCGGAACGCGGAACGGACCACTGGGCGCCAGGCCATGTAGCGGGGCATGCCCTTGGGGGGTGCCGGGTCCGCCAGCACCAGGGAACGCACGCGCTGGGACCGGGTGGCCGCGAAGTGCATGACCACCTTGCCACCCCAGGAGTGGCCCGCAAGGTCCACCCGTTCGAGATCCCAGGCATCGAGCGCGGCTTCGAGATCGGCGCTGGTGGCCTCGAGCTCGAAGTTGCCGGGCTTGTCGCTGGCGCCGTGGCCGCGCTGGGTAGGGGCGAACACCCGCCGGCCGGTAGTCGCGAGGCCGCTCGCGCTGGCCAAGCCCGCGCCCACGCGGGCCCAGATCCACGCGGAGTTGTTCAGGCCGTGGACCAAGACGATGGGTGGACCGCTCCCCTCCCAGCTCAGGGTGTGCAGCCGCAGCGGGCCCGCTTGGACCCAGCCTTCGCCGGGTGCTGGCTCCAGAGGGCCTCCGGGCTCCAGGTAGGTCGGGTGGCGCGTCTGGGTGCGCTTTGCCCAGGTGCGGAAGCCCCGATGGATGAGTCGGGTCATTGGGTGTGGCCGTTCCATGGGAGTGCATAGCCCGCCCGTGGTGTTCAGACTTCCAGGCTCGCCAGGGCCCTGCCCGTGTGGCTGGCGTGAACCCGGGACAGCTCGGCCGGGGTGCCCGTGGCCACGATGTGGCCGCCGCCTTCGCCGCCTTCGGGGCCCAGGTCGATGACGTGGTCGGCGGCGCGGATCAGCTCAGGGGCATGCTCGATGAGGATCACGGTGTCGCCGCGATCCACCAGGCGCTGGAGCACCCCCAGCAGGTGGACCACGTCGGCGGGGTGCAGGCCGGTGGTGGGCTCGTCGAGCAGGTAGACGGTGCCACGTCGGCGAATGGCCAGCTCGGTGGCCAGCTTGACCCGCTGAGCCTCGCCGCCGGAGAGGGTGTTGGCTGGCCGGCCCAGCTCCAGGTAGCCCAGGCCCACCTCGCACAGGGTGCGCAGGATACGGGCGAGCTTGCGCTGGTTGGCGAAGGGCTCGAGGGCTCGCTCCGCCGGCATCTGCAGCACATCGGCGATGCTGTGGCCTTGCCAGCGCACGTCGAGCACGCGCTCTCGATAGCGCTTGCTGCCGCACTCCTCGCAGGGCATCCACACATCCGACAGGAAGTGCATCTCGATGAGCACCGCGCCCCGGCCCCCGCAGGCGGGGCAGGCGCCGTGGCGGTTGTAGGAGAAGTCGGAGGGCGTGAGGCCTCGCATCTGGGCTTCGGGCAGCTGGGCGTAGAGCTTGCGCAGGGGATCGAGCAGCTTGGTGTAGGTGGCGGGGCAGGA
>CAZHIK010001409.1:0-2219 GCA_964532635.1 uncultured Enterobacterales bacterium | reverse complement strand
ACCAGGGAGGCCCCGAGCAGGGTCAACAGAGAGAGAGCGTTCATCGTCAGCCTCGCGTCCGTGTCACCGAACGGTAGCACGGAAGCTGCGACATGAGCGCCTGCTGTCTCAGGCCCCCGACGCCAGCGCGATGGCGGCGATGAGCAACATGGCCCCGTAGCCGGCGACCTTCAGGATCACCGCCTTGCCCGCCTGCTCCCAGTGGCCCAGCCCGAAGATCAGGTCCACCAGGGGCAGGATCAAGCACGCAAAACCCATGCCTGAGCTCTTGCGGAACGCGAGCACCAGCAGCCAGAGACGCCCGATGATCAGCATCGGTATCCCCACGATGAACAACACGGTGACCAGGACATCCACCACACCTTCCACGCTCCCTCCTCCGCCCGGCGGGCTGTACGTGGGGCTCGAGTAACCCACCCGGCGGGTGCTATGGTGAGGCCGCGGCACGAGCGACCGGGAGGGCAGCTGGAACGCCGTAGACGAGTGATGGCGCTGGGAACCGGCGGGGTAGCCCTGGCCCTGCTGCTCCGTGGATGCGGACCGGACGAACCGCCAGCGACACAGGACCGATCCGCGCCCCAGCCGGCTCCTGCAAGCACGAGGGTAGCCGAGACCACGCCGATGGATCCACCGCCACCCGGCGCTCCCGCAGCTGCGGGCGACCTCGTCGTGCGCTGGTGCCCCGAGGTCGACGCTCCCCACGAGCTGTTTGCGGTCCTGGGCTACTTGGACACCCATCGGGTCGGGCGGGTGGAACTGCCGGGCCCATGCGAGGCTCCCTCGCCCACCGAGCAAGGCTGCGTCTACCGTGACCTCCGCGAGGGCCGCTACCCGGCCGCCCAGGGTCCCTTCGCAGCTCAGACCCGCACGGTTCCCGACGCCCCCACGGAGTTGGACCTGGGATGCATCGCCGCCTGCGGTGCAGACGTCGAGGTCTGGCCCCGTGACGACTGCGCCAGTGCCGGTGAGTTCATCCTCGCCTCGGGCTGGGAGGAAGCCGGACGCCAGCAGCTCGCTCGGGTGGATTGGCGGGCCGGCCTACCCTTCACGCTGCGAGACCTGCCCTGCCTCCCCGACACCGCCGTGGACATCCGAGCCGACGGCTGCGAGCCCCTCCAGGACCACCTGCCCCTCGAAGAGGTCCGCGCGCAGTGGAGCTTCGACCTCCGGCCAGAAGGCGACCTGATGATCCAGGTGGTCGACGCCGCGACCGAAGATCCTATCAGCGGCGCCACCCTCCACACGGTAGGCCGCCCCGAGCTGGAGCCCAGCGACACGCAGGGCTGGATCGGTCCCTACGCTCAGGAGCCCGGCGACTACCTGCCCTTTCTCCACAAGGCCGGCTACGCCCAGCGCCACGTGACGCTCCACAACTTCGACGACGACGGGGTGTTCGTCGCCTACCTCCACCCCCTCAGGGCCGTCGAGGTGCGCTGCGATGACAGCGGCGCCCCCTGCCCGGAGGGCACGAGCGTGATGCTCGACCGCACGAACCCGGAGGCCCGCTTCGGGCGCTGTGCCCGCCAGGATGTGTGGACCTGGAGCTGCGAGGTCCTCGAGGGCGACCGGGTCTACGCCCGCACAGGGCGTCGCGAGTCCGAAGCCCTGGCCTTGCGCATGGACGGCCGAGACACTGTGTGGCTCCCCCCCCCACGAAGGCGTGCTGTGCCTGGACTGGGCCGAGGTGTTCGGACCGGCCTGCACGCTGTTCTACGGCGAAGCGCAGGACGCTGGCGCGTTCCCCTGCGACAGCTGCGGCTCCGCCCCAGTGAGCAGGAGCGAGCCACTCCCGGTGCCATTGCATGTGGGGGCCAGCGCGCAGGTCACCCTCGCCTGCCCGGAGGCCGCCTGGTCCGGCGAGACCACCGTCGAGGCCATCGACAGCGGGGCCTGTGACGCCGTCGAGCCTCGAGCCAATGGCGTGATCTGCGCCACGAGCCGCGGCGCCTGCCGAGCCCGCGCCAAGCGGACGGAGCTGCGGATCTGGCCCGACTTCAACGGCTGCTCAGAGCCCGTCCCCTACGGGGCCTGGACGGTACATTGCGACGGGTTCTGGTTCGACGTCGAGCTGGAGCATGGCCAGACAGCCGAGGTCGAGGGCGAAGGGGAGAGCCACGAGGAGCGGATGGCCCCGTGACGCGCCCGCCAGCACGGGGACCCATGCTCCCCGGAACCGACCGGCTCATCAGGATCCCCATGGACAGCTCGGTAGTCTCCGA
>CAZHIK010001408.1:0-2226 GCA_964532635.1 uncultured Enterobacterales bacterium | reverse complement strand
TCGAGCTTGTTGAGCACCAGGCCCACGGGCAGCAGGCCAGCGCCTTCCATGCGGTTGCGAACGTCGCGCAGGATCTTGCGGGAGGCCTTGCCGGCTTCCACCACCAGCACGAACTCGTCGACCTGGCGGCCGAGCACGATGGCGTCGTTGACCACCATGACCGGCGGGGTATCGACGATGACGATGTCGCAGGTACGGGCCACGTCCATCAGCAGCTGCCGCATCTTGAGGGACTCCACCAGGGAGCCCGGATCCCGGGGCAGGGTGCCGGCGGCCAGCAGCCGGAAGCCCGGCACCGGCATCTCCTGGTAGGCGTCGTCGAGCTGGGCTTCGCCCAGCAGCACGTTGGTGACGCCGACGTGGTTGGCGGTGTGGGGGAAGAAGCGGTGCTGGGTGGGGCGACGGAGGTCGCAGTCCACCAGGACCACGCGCTTGCCGTCCCGGGCCAGGGAGATGGCCAGGTTCATCGAGACGGTGGACTTGCCCTCTTCGGGCACACCGGAGCTGACCGCGATGTAGCGGGGTGGCTTGTCGAGGGTGGCGTACGCGATGCTGTTGCGCACCGTTCGGAATGCTTCCGCCACCGGCGCGTGGGCTGGCAGGTCGGTGATCAGGCGCTTGGTGCCCTTCTTGCCGTACAGCGGGATGGCACCCAGCTGCTGGATCTCCCAGACCTCGCGAAGCTCGTCGGGGGTCTTGATGGAGTCGTCGAGGTACTCCATGTCGAACACCAGGGCCACGCCGAAGAGCAGGCCCAGCATGATGCCGGCCGCCACGTTGACCACCAGCTTGGGCTTGGCCGGGCGGGCGGGCTCGAGGGCCGGTTCCACGAACTGCAGGTCGCTCATGGTGAGCGCCTCGGCGATGGCGATCTCGAACTGCTGCTGCTGCAAGGCCGTGTAGAGCTTCTCGGTGGCCTCGGCCGCCAGCTCGAGCTGGGCCAGACGACGCATCTTGTCCGGGTAGAGGCCGAACTCGGAGGTGGCGCGCTCGATGGCGCCGCGCAGCTCGGCGGTGCGCTCCTGCTCGGCCACCAGCTGACTGCGCAGCTGGGCGATGGCGGGAGACAGCTCGTGCTGCTCGCGCAGTGCGTGCTCCAGCTCGGCGGTGGTGGCGGCGATGTTGTTGTCGAGCAGCAACACGTCGGGGTGCTTCTCGGTCTTGTCGATGAGCTCGGCCTCGCGGTGGCGCCGCAGCTCGGCCAGCTCCTCGCGCAGAGATCGGATCTGGCTGTTGGAGGCCATGGAGGCGGGCGCGACCAGGTCGGTGCCTTCACGTTCCTGGTTGCGCTGCTCCTCGATGATCTGGGCGCGCAGACCCTGGATGGTGGCGCCGGACTGCTCGATGGCCATCATCATCTCGGAGATGCGGGCCACCGCGGCCTTGACCTCGGACTCGAGGTCGATGATCTCTTCGGTCTGCTGGACCTCGGCGATGGAGGCCAGGGCGGTGTCCAGCTCGCTCTCCACCAGGGCGAGCTGGTTGGTGACGAAGGTGCTGGCTTCGCGCACGTCGGAGCGGGCACGCTCCTGGGACTGGCTGATGTAGGCCTGGGCCAGGGTGTCGGCCATCAGGCGCGACTGCTCGGCGTCGTTCGAGGAGGCCATCACCAACAGGATGTCGGTGCCCTGGGACTGAGTGACGCGCACCTGGGGTGCCCCCAAGAGCTCTTCCACGGTGCCCGCGACGATGAGCTTGTCGGCCAGCAACAGTCGACCGTTGTCGTCGCGAAGCTGCAGCTTCCAGATCACCTCTTCGAGCACCGGGCGCATGGTGGCCAGGGCGATCTTGTTCATCATGTCGTCGCTCGAGGAGGTGAGCGACATGGCCACTTCTTCGAGGCCGAGCTCGGAGAGGATGGAGTTGGTGGTGTCCGAGCTCTCGACGATCAGCTTGGAGGTGGCCTGGTACTGCTTGGGGAGCAGCATGGTGATGGCGACCGCGGCCGCCAGGAAGAACGCCAGAGACTCGATGATGAGCCACTTCCGACGAAGCAGGGCGCTGTAGAGGTGCAGGATCTCCATGTCCAACCAGCGATGCGAGCGCAGGGGAGAGGTACACCACGCCCTGAAAGGGCGCAATGCCCGCAAGCGGCGCCACCATAGCCTCGGGTCCTGGGCTTCGCCACTCGAAAGCCTGGCGCTCCGGTGCTTGACGGTCACGCGTGAATCCGGCTACCCAGCCCCAGCGCATGAAGGGTCATCGGACCTGTCGCCTCGGGTCCAC
>CAZHIK010001407.1:0-2230 GCA_964532635.1 uncultured Enterobacterales bacterium | reverse complement strand
CCAGCGCCCACCACAAGGCCTTCAGTGCGGGTGGCGAGTCCTGGGCAGCGGCGGGGATCACGCCCGGCTACACGGAGCACGACTCCACCAGGGCGAGCATGTCGCCGGCGGGGCCGGTGCGGAGCAGGCAGTGGAACATCAGCGTGGGGTCCACGCCCTGGGCTCGGGCCCGCAGCGAAGCCACGCGGGCGGCCTGGTAGCGGCGCTCGGGGGAGACGGAGCGCAGCAGGATCTCCCAGCCTGCAACCGACGGGCGCGCCAGGAAGGTCATCAAGCTGCGCTCGAAGCCGGCGTCGGTGGGGGAAGCGGTGTCGATGGGCTCGGGATCGTGGCTCATGGCTGGCTCCTTCGTTTGAGACAACACCAGCCCATGCAGGGTTCATGCCGGCCCAAAGACCAGCTTTGACCGTTCGTGACCGTCGAACCGTCGACGAGATCGTCGAAAGTTCGACGGTCTTTTCGACACCCCCCGGGGGGGACTAGTCCTTCAGGGCGACGAAGACCCCGTCCCGGAGCAGGTAGTGGGTGACTTCCTCGCTCTCGGTGCCCTCGTCGTCGTTGCCCATGGTCTCGGTGACCCGGGCACCCGGCTTGCTGGGGGCCCACTCGATCACGCGTCGGGAGTAGACCGGAGCGTCGGCGTAGCTGTGGTCCTCGATGGCCAGGCGGAGGGTGCCGAGCATGCCGGCGTCGGTGGAGCGGTAGCTCACGTACTTGTTGAAGCTGCCGGATCCGCACATCTCGCGACCCGGCAGGATGACCTTCAGCAAGGGGATGCCGGTCTCCTTGACGGTGGTGACCCCCAGGTACATCTCCACCTGTGGCCCTTCGATGTCGTTGGTCTGGCCCAGGTCGAGCTGGGTGACGGCGTCGGCGCCGCTCAGGTTCGGCTCGAGGATGCGGATCACCGAGTTCTTGTCCCAGCCCCAGGTGAGCACGGCCAGTTCCTTCTCACCGTCCTGGTCGAGATCGGCCTCGAGCCGCGCCGGGGTGAGCACGCCGCCGAACAGCGAGCCCTGCTGGCCCGTGCCTTCGACCTCCACGGCGTACCAGCGGCCTTCACGCCCGCCCACCTCCACCCCGTCGGCGAGCACGGCCGTGATGGTGACCGGGGTGCCGAGATCGAGCTCACGGACCACCGGCGCATCGGTGCTGGCTGCGGCGCGCAGGTTGACCTCGTGGCCGGCCACGAACAGGCGCTGACCCACGGCCCAGGGCTCGGCGGGCAGGAAGTCCACCCGGATGGCCGTGTCGGTGGCCAGAGTCAGCTGGGACACCAGCAGCAGGGAGATCAGCATCGGGGGCCTCCGGGGAGATCAGGCGGACGTCGGGGGCTGCCAGCCCCGCTTCTGCAGGCGCTGCAGCACGCCCTTGACCAGCAGGGGCAGCACGAGCGTGGCGTCGGCCAGCACCTCGGCGAAGCGTCCGCCGTCCTTGGGGGCGGTGAACTTCGCCCACGACACACCTTCGCTGTAGGTGCAGCCGCTCAGGTGGCCCCAGTTGGGCGGATCGGGGCAGATGCGCACACCCCGGGAGAACAGGGGCGCGTGGACATCCAGGCCGTCGAGCTTCATCAGATCGAGGGTGGGGGCGACCTGCTGGGCCCAGTTGCGCGGGGCGCCGCCGCCCAGGGTGAAGATGCACAGCTGCCCTTTGTTGTGGGACTCCACGATGAGCGTGTACTCGCGCAGGTCGGCGAACTGGTTGAAGGGCGGCAGCGGCGCGGCTGCCAGGGGGTGCTCGAGGTGCTTGTGGCGCTGCACCAAGCGGTTGTAGACGTCCAGCGCCATCTCGGAGTCGGTGAACGCCGGGATGAAGACGGGCACCTCCATCTCGGCCGCGGCGCTGAGGATGCTGCGGCGCTGGGGGAAGTGCTCCAGCAGCAGCAGGCCGAGGCGCCGGCAGAAGCCCGCCGAGCCTTCGGGCTCGCCCCCGTTCATGGCGGGGATGAGCAGCTCGAGCTTGTCCTCCAGGAACTTGTCGAAGGCGTCGAAACTGGTCTCGAGCTCGATGGAGTCGTAGACCCGACACAGGCCCTTCTCGACGGCTTCGTCGTCAGCGATATCCGTGGCTTCGTAGTGGGAGAAGCCCAGGTTCTCGAGCACGTCGTGGGTGAGCAGCGCGCCGGTTCCCACGACCACCTGCACCAGGCCAGAGCGGATCAGCTCCACGAAGATCGGGCCCTGCTGGGCCACGGTCAAGGCACCGCTGATGGTGAGCACCACCATGT
>CAZHIK010001406.1:0-2239 GCA_964532635.1 uncultured Enterobacterales bacterium | reverse complement strand
CTTCAACGGCGACCTGTTCGATGCGTTCGACAACCGGGGGCTGCGCTTCTCCCTGGCCAAGCTCGTGCCCGCGGCCGATGGCAGCGGCGACGCCGACTACTGGCAGAGCTACGTCAACACCCTGGCCGACACCAAGGACTCCGAGGCCGGCCCCGACGGCGTGCCCGTGATGGAGTCGGCCATCCAGGCCACCTACGACAACGACGGCACCCTCGAAGAGATCGGCGATGGCGAGTGGCAGTACACCTACTCCATCGACATCACCGCGGTCACCGACCCGCTCGAGGTCAGCTTCGACGAGGACTACCTGCACCGTGCGGTCATCCAGTTCGAGTACGAGCTGTCCGACGGCGAGGAGCTGGTCTACAACCCCTGGCTCGACTGGGTCCCCAGCGGCGCCGAAGCTCCGGCCACCAAGGATGTCGCCCTCACCGACTCCTGCAACGAGTGCCATGATCCGCTGGCCATCCACGGCGGCGGCCGTGTCGAGATGGAGTACTGCGTGGTCTGCCACAACCCGGGCACCACCGATCCGAACTCCGGCCTCAACCTCGACATGGCGCTGATGACCCACAAGATCCACATGGGTCACGACCTGCCCAGCGTCGAAGACGGCGGCACCTACACCATCTGGGGCTACCGCGACGGCGAGCACGACTACAGCCACGTGGGCTACCCGCAGAGCCAGGCCAACTGCGCCAAGTGCCACAGCGACGAGGACAAGGAGACCGTCGACGCGGCCAACTGGTACGACCGTCCAACCATGGACTCCTGTGGCGCCTGCCACGACGGCGTCGACTGGGACTCCGGTGACGGCCACGATGGCGGCGCGGCCACCGACAACACCCAGTGCGCCATCTGCCACACCGCGGATGTCAACAAGGCCAACCACGCCTACGAGATGGTCTCCCCCAACAACCCCGACATGCCTGATGGTCTGTGGGAGATCGAGTACGAGCTCATCGACGCCAGCGTCGATGGCGACAACCTGCTGACCGTCGAGTTCGCAATCTACGCCGACGGCACCATCCAGGACTGGACCACCGATCCCACCGACAACGGTCGGGACCCGGGCTTCAAGTTCGCCTACGCGATGGCCCAGGGCAGCATCGACGCCCCGGCCGACTGGAACAACTACGGCCAGGAGGGCGCCCAGCCCGACGGTGTCGACCTGCTCGACATCGTGGACGAAGGCGGTACCCTGACCTGCGACAGCACCAGCTGCGTGGCCACCATCGCCGACGCCTTCCCCGAGGGCGCCACCATGCGCACCGTGGCCATCCAGGGCTACCAGCAGCAGACGGTGGATGAGGAGACCTACAGCCTGCACACCCCGTCGGTGTACGTCACCGTCACCGGCGACGACGAGCGCCGCGTGGTGGTGGACAACGACAGCTGCGCCAACTGCCACGAGTACTTCGAGGCCCACGGTGGCAACCGTGTGTACGAGGTCGCGGTGTGCATCATGTGCCACAACACCAACCTGAGCAGCTCCGGCACCACCGAGGATCTGGAGAACCCCGAAGACACGAACAACATGAAGGACCTCATCCACGGCATCCACAGCGCCTCGATGCGGACCTACCCCATGGAGTTCTACCGCTCCGGTGGCTACGGCGGATACTACGCGTTCATCAACCACGATCAGCTCGAGGACTACCCCGATGGCCACGTGGTGGCCTACCCTGGCGAGCTCTCCAACTGCGAGACCTGCCACCTCGAGGGTACCTACATGCTCGAGGAGATCCCCGGAGAGGCTCTGGTCTCCACCATCGTGACCACCGACGGCGTGAACGCCAGTGTCGAGGACGTCGAGGCCGCCCGCGAGGCCATGCCCAACGACACCGACTGGGTCAGCAGCCCGGCGGCTTCGGCCTGCGGCTCCTGCCACGATGGTGACGACGTCGCTGCCCACATGGAGCAGAACGGCGGCGCCATCATGTGGCTGCGCTCCGAGTACGACGCTGAGCAGCCCTTCGAGTCCTGCACCGTCTGCCACGACGAAGGCTCCTCCGCCGACGTCTCCGCCGTGCACGGCGGCTGATCGATCCGCTCTGCCGAGCTTCGCGCCCCGGCCTCGCGGCCGGGGCGTTGTGCTTCAGGGGTGTGAAGTGATCTCGCTGGGAACGATCAGCGCAGCGTGCCCGAGGGCCGAGCCGGGTCTTCGTCGCTCTGCTCCTGGCGGGTGTGAACGCCCCTCCAGAACCGCCCCCATCCGGTGAAACACGCGGGAGCCGAT
>CAZHIK010001405.1:0-2241 GCA_964532635.1 uncultured Enterobacterales bacterium | reverse complement strand
GTCCAGCCCTTGGACCTCCATCAGCTTGGCGAAGGCCTCCGTGCGCTCGATCCCCAGCGCGGTGTCGAGCACGGTGGGATCGCCGTCCCAGACCTTGCCCTCGCCCAGGGGGGTGTTCTCCATCAGGAAGCGCTGAGCCAGCACGGCCTTCTCGCCGAAGTGGCCGTAGATGTAGCCGGCCATCTTCGAGCCGACGAAGCCGCCGATGCCGACGGGGATGTTGACGTAGCCCAGGTAGAGCCCTTTCTTGCCCGGGGGGGCGATGAGGCCCAGGTACTCGTTCTTCTTGGGGCCGGTGAGCATCTCGCCCAGGGAGAAGAGCACGATGCCCAGCACGAGGATCCAGCCGATGCCGGTGAAGCCGGCCACGATGGTGCCGCCCACGGCCATGACCATGCCGATCATCATGCAGGTGAGCGTGCGCAGGCGACGCACCAGCCAGGCCACGGGCACCATCAGGGTGACGATCATGCCCGCGTTGGTGGAGATCAGCACCTCCTGGGGCACGTAGCGCACCCCCGAGGCGTCCACCTTGGTCAGCACTTCCTCGCCGATGCCTGGGACCCAGGCGAGGGCCTTGGCCACATCCGAGCTGTCCACCCAGTCGGAGATGAAGTTTGGGTGCAGGTCCCAGACCTGGTACATCATCAGCCAGAAGCAGGACATGATGAGCAGCCAGGCCACCAGGCGCGGCTCGACGATGTTGATCAGGGTGCGCTTGAACACCGCGATCAGGCTCTCGGTCTTGTCCGCACCGCTGGGCACGTCTCTGAAGGTGAAGAGCATGACGAGGTTCAAGCTGGTGAACCCGGCGGACATGAAGAACAGGCGCTGCCACTCTTCGACGCTGTGGGCGCCCAGGATGGCCGAAGCGATCAGCGGACCGATGAGCGCGCCGATGTTGACCACCCAGTAGAAGATGCCCCAGCCAAGGCTGGAGTTCTGCTTGGTGAGGCTCTGGGCCAGGCTGCCCTGCAGGGCGGGCTTGAAGAATGCCGTGCCCGACGCGAGCACCAGCACCGCGGCGAAGAAGCTCCAGTAGTCACGGGCC
The DNA here is from genome assembly GCA_964532635.1 of uncultured Enterobacterales bacterium. Classification (GTDB taxonomy): domain Bacteria; phylum Myxococcota_A; class UBA796; order UBA796; family JAFGLY01; genus CALDOK01. Next base: position 1,190 of record CAZHIK010001405.1, on the reverse strand, counting down.
CAGGCCATCATCAGGTAGCCGGCCATGTTGGCGGAGACGGCGAAGGCGAGCACCTTCTTGTAGCCGTAGCGGTCGGCGATGCCGCCGGTGAACATGGGCAGCACGGACTGGAAGACGAACCACCAGGCGTAGATGGTGCCCTTGTGGGCCATGGTCAGGTGCAGCCCGCCGATGTCGTCGGCCTGGCAGATGTAGACGGCCACCACCGAGCGCAGGGCGAAGTAGGCCAGCCGCTCCCACATCTCGATGGTGTTCAGCTTCCAGTAGGTTGCCCCCAGCTTGGGCTTGGGCTGGGCGGCTTCTTGCTTCTGTTCGAGCTCCACGAGCGGCTCCTGCTACGGGTCGGGCCGCTCCTAACGGGGTTTGGGGCCCTCCGGGGCATCCGAGAGCCAAGAAGCGGCTTCCTGGGCATCCAGGTGCCAGGCCTGCTCCACCAGCGCCATGAACGCCTCGGAGAGCTGGCGGGATTCCTCCAGCCTGGTCTGGCCTTCTTCGATCCGCCCCGCTTCCACCAGGACGCGGCCCAGGGCCTGGGCGACCACCGCGGGCCGGTTGGGGCAGGTGCGGTCGATGGTCAGTTGGCGCAGGGCATGGGTTGCCACGTCAGCGGCCTGGTCGTGCCAGCCATTGGCCATGTACAGCCGGATGAGTTCGTTGCGGGTGCCCTTGGTGTGGTGGTCGAGCGCCTCCCCGCCCCGGGAGGCGCGGGCGAGCTTGATGGACTCGAGCAGCTCGAACTGGACCCGGCCCGCGGCGAGGGGGTCGCCGTCTGTCACCGCTTGGTTCGTGCGGGCGGCGTAGCCGTCCAGGGCGCTGCGCCAGGCCGGGTCGGTGAAGACCCGGGTGTCCGAGGTGAGGTAGGCGCCTGCTTGCCCGAGCAGGTCCGTGGAGCTGTCTCACGTGGGGACCCGCCCCAGGGCGTCGGTGGTGGTCCAGCGGGGCGAGAGCTCTGGGGTGGCCCGCCAGGCTTCGAGCAGGGTGTCCAGCTCCCGGCCGCGGGCTTCCACCGCCTGCGCCAGCTCGGGATGGTTGGACACGGCCGCTGCTTGGCGTGCGTAGGCGGCCAGTTGCACGACCTGCAGGTGGAGGTCGCGCCAGCCCCAGAACCAGCCGGGATCGGTGTGACGGTAGCTGAGCGGCTCCCAGTCCCAGTCCTGGAGCAGGCGACAGAACCGGGAGCCAGCCTCCGC
>CAZHIK010001404.1:0-2248 GCA_964532635.1 uncultured Enterobacterales bacterium | reverse complement strand
GGGTGTTGACCATGACCTTCTGGACCTTGGGGTCCTGGTCGAGGCCCAGGCGCAGAGCCTCGCGGTAGAGGACCTTGTCGGCGATCAGGCGGTCGAGCACCTCGTGGCGCTCCTCGTCGTCCAGGGAGGTGCCGTCCTTGGGGGCGGTGCGAGCGGCAGCCTTCTCGAAGTCGCGAGCACCGATCGACAGGCCGTCGACCGTGGCGATCACCTCACCGATGTCCTCGGCGGGGGGGCCGCCGGCCTTGACGCCGATGGGGTCGGTGGTGGTGTTGGACTCGCAGCCGAAGATGGCCAGGCCGAGCAAGAGTGAGAAGAGCGTCCAGGACCGCATGGTTCCTCCAGGATGACGTCGTCCGAAACAGTCGTCGGCCTGTGTTTGTCCCAGGCTGACAAGGGTCGGGCCCGTATCACAGCCCCATGGGGCCAGCAAGGCTCGCAGGGCCCCCTCCGGGCGGCTCCAGGACGCAGGTTCGGGCCTGCCGAGCGGGGCTCAGTTAGTGCGGTTCATGGGCCTCTCCCTACGCAATCGAATCCTGCTGGCCTTCATCACCAGCTTCGCCCTCTTCCTGGGCGCAATGGGCTACGGCACCTACCAGCTGCAGGCGCTCGGGAGCGGACTGCGGGTCCTCAACGAAGGCTACCTGCCTCTGGTGGGGAGTGGGGCCGAGCTGGAGAGCACCCAGGAGCGCATGGACATGGACCGGGCGCGGCGTGACATCGGCCGTCCCCACGCCGCCTTCCGTGCCAGTGCCGGCTTCCACGCCAACGGCATCCGCGCCTCCGCCAGCCGAGGCTTCGCCACCGCGGGCACCGGCTCGGAGATCGCCGACAACCCAGACGAGAAGCGTGCGTTCATCGCCATCCAGGACCAGTTCAGCCGCCTCACCGAGCTGGCCGATGCCTACGAGGACGCCGCGCAGACCTGGCTCGAGCGGGCCGAGGCCGACGACGAGCCCGGCCTGCAGGCGGCCCAGGCCGAGCTGCTCCAGCGCGGCCAGGACATCGAGACCGCGGTCAAGACGCTCAACGCCACCGTCGACGCCGGCATCCGGCGGGTCAACGTCCAGGTTGCGCGCACCCAGGCCCAAGCCACCATGGTGGGGGCTGTGCTGGCGGGCCTCGCTGTGCTCTCCGGCGCGGTGATGATGGCCTGGATCCTGCTCACCCTGCGGCCCATCACCCGCTTGACCACCGAGGTGCAGCGGGTCGCAGGCGGCGACTACTCGGGGCGCGTGGACGTCGGGGGAGGCCACGAGATCGGCCTGCTGGCCACAGAATTCAATGCCATGGCCATGGCCCTGGCCGAACGTGACCGCCGCCTGGTGGAGCGCGCCCAGGAGCTGGAGCGGGTCTCCGGCTACCTGCGCTCGGTGCTGGACACCATCCGCCTCGGCCTGGCGGTGGTGGAGGACGGACGGGTCACCATGGCCAATCCCGCTGCCCAGGCCCTCTGGGGGGTCCACGAGGGCGAGGCACTCCCCGAGCCCCTCGGAACCCTGGACCCCGGCCGCCACCCCGCCCACCCGGTGGGCGAGGCCCGCTTCGACCTCGAGCTGGTGCCCTTCGGCCCCGAGGGAAGGCTGGTGGTGGGCGAGGACATCACCGAGCGCCTGGCCACCCAGCAACGCCTCGAGCGCAGCGAGCGCCTGGCCCTCATCGGGCAGATGCTGGCCCAGGTCACCCACGAGGTCCGCAACCCCCTCAACGCCATCTCCCTGAACGCCGAGCTGCTGGCGGAGGAACTGGCGGACCAGCAAGCCGACGGACTCGAGTCCACCGAGATCCTGGCCACCATCGTCCAGGAGATCCACCGCCTCGAGCAGGTCACCGAGCACTACCTCGACCTGGCCCGCCACCCCTCCCCCACCATCGAGCCCGAGGATCTGGGCAGCCTGGTGCGCTCGGTCTGTCGCCTGGAGGAACCAGCCTTCCAGCAGGCGGGAGTGGCCCTGCGCGTGGCGCTACCCGACCAACCCCTGATCGTGCCCGTCGACGGCAACCAGCTGCGCCGGGCTCTGCTCAACGTGCTGCGCAATGCGCTGCAGAGCGGTGGCGAGACCGTCGAGGTCACCGTGGTCGAGTCCAAGGACGGTGTCTCCATCACCGTTCGAGACGACGGGCGGGGCATGGAGCCCAGCGCGCTCGAGCGGGTGTTCGATCCCTTCTTCTCCCAACGCATCAAGGGGACGGGCCTGGGACTGACGATCACACGGCAGATCCTCGACGAGCACGGAGGTCGGGTGCG
>CAZHIK010001403.1:0-2249 GCA_964532635.1 uncultured Enterobacterales bacterium | reverse complement strand
ATCGAGGCCGCGCTGTACATCAACCGCGCTGACGCCGACGTCTACGAGGTCTCCGAAGACCCCGTGCTCCACTACCGCATGCGCCCCGGCTCGGTGCGGGAGGAAACCGATCAACCCGGCTCCTACGGGGTCGCCGTCAACACCTGGGGCGCCCGGGGTCGGGAGCACCCCTGGGACAAGGTGCCGGGGACCTTCCGCATCCTGCACTTCGGTGGCTCCACGGTCTTCGGGGCGCTGGTGGACGACCACGAGACCCTCAGCGCCCAGCTGGAGCACCAGCTCACCGAGCGCAGCGATCAGCCGGTGGAAGTCTGGAACTTCGGCCACAGCGCCTACGTGCAGAGCCAGATGGCTCGGCTGGCCCAGCTCGAGCTGGCGCGAGTACCCGACGTGGACATGGTGATGCTCACCATCACCAACGCCAGCCTACGTGCCTGGCTCGACCCCGAGCACGCGGGCGAGGTGGACTACGAGCCCTTCTTCGAGGGCGATCCCTACCTGTGGCTCGAGACCTTCCCGGACCTGCCGCTGGAGGGCTTGCTGGGACCCGAGCGGGCGACGCGTCTACACCTGCTGGGCCTCGAGCGCTCGGCCATCTACCGCTACGCCCGCGCCCGCCGCACCGCAGCTGCGCCGCGCCAGCCCGACAACCCAGCCGCCAGGGCACTATGCGCGAGAGAGCTGCTGGCCATGGAAGCCTTGGCGACACGGCTCGGGGTGCCCGTGGTCTACGCCAACCACCCGGCCCGCCAGGGGGCGCCGGAGCCCGAAGCCACCGGCACCGTGATCGAGCTGGCCCGCGACGACCGGGGCGAGGCGTGGAACGAGGTGCACCCGCCGCCCCCCATCCTCACCGGCTGGGCCGAGCTTCTGGCCCAGGAACTCCTGAGCCGTGGGCTGGTGCCGACCGCGCCTGGTCCCGACGACGGCGGCGAGCCAGCGCCAGCCCCAGCACCCCCAGGATGATCAGGGGCACCTGGCGGCGAGGGGCCGCGCTGCAGCCGAAGTCACAGCTGGGGTACTCAGTCTGGAGGAACACCTCGCAGTCTTCCAGCTGGCTGCCGTCGAACGGAGGCGTCGCGGGGCTGCCGTAGACGCCGTGGAATACGAAGTTCGCGCAGCTGTCGAGGCCGCCCACAGCGCACTCCACGCAGGGGATCCCGAAGCCAGCGGTGGAGTCGCAGAAGTCCTCCCAGTACAGCTCCTCATCGCCCTGGGTCCCCCGCATCTCCGCCAGGTCCACCTGTACGTCCAGCTCCCCTCCTCCGATCTCGTAGGCGGCGTCGAAGCCCAGGCGCAGGCTCAGGTCGTAGGCGTCCAGCTGGGGCTCGCTGGCCAGCTCGAGGGCATCGGTCTCCCAGAGGAAGTCCCCGGAGGCCGACACCGTCGCGCTGTCCTCGAGGTAGAGGCAGGCCTCTCCGCCATCGAACTGCTGGATCAGGCGGAAGTCCACGTCCTCCCCGTCCACCTCGGTCAGCTCGATCCAGACCTCCCCAGGAAAGAGCCCGTCCACGAGATCGCCCAGGTAGCCGCACAGCTCCATGGGGCGCTGGAGCCGGAAGCTGCGGCCGGCCAGACCGGAGGCTTCGAGGTCGGGATCGACACCGTAGGTCCCCACCTCGTGGTCGATGGCCAGGGCGACGTCGGCGGAGCCGTCGGGCCCGAAGTCCACGTCGTGGGCGATGAGCTCGAGGTAGCGCCCGGGCTCCAGCGGGGCCTCGCCCGCCAGGTACTCGTTGCCATTGCACAGGGTCACCCGCTCGAGGGGGCTCACCGTGCCGTCCTCCGCCACGATGGAGAAGTGCTCCTCGTCGGTGATGTCCGGGTAGCCGCACTGCTCGGCGTCCAGATCGAAGTCGATGACGTCCCAGGGGGCCGAGCCCAGCGGCGTGGCGGTGAACTCCACATCGTACACCCGCTCGCAGCGGGGCACCGCCGTGTCTTCCTTCTCGCACCCGTCGGCACATCCCACACAGAGCAACCCCAGGATCGCTGCAGACCGCATGTTTTCCTCCTCGGCACGCCTCGGGCGATGGTCGCCCCGGGGAGCCTGATCTGTCAACACGCCATGCGGGCGGGGTGGGAACCAGCGATCGAACCCCACGGCGACAGCCTGACGGGGTGAGGCCCCCGAAATCTACCCTGGATGACATCGCGTCGGAATCCGTTGCAGGGAGCCCGCCGCACCCAACCTTGGAACCTCTGTTTTCGCGAACACACCCCTGGCACGGGCCTTGCTTAACCAGAGG
>CAZHIK010001402.1:0-2251 GCA_964532635.1 uncultured Enterobacterales bacterium | reverse complement strand
GCATGGCCTGGGTCATGCGGCCCATGGCCGCCCGCCAGGCGGGTGAGGTGCCCTGGTCGGCAAGCTCGTCCCAGGTGCCCGAGCGTGCCATGCGGCGCAACTCCTTGCGCAGCACGCGCAGGCCCTCTTCCCAGATCGCGTCCTCCGGCGCGCCAGGTGCCGACACCACGCCAAGGATCGGTAGGGCCGGTTCCCGTGGAATCCAGTCGGCCAGCAGGGCCGGTGTGCGGAAGCTCATGGGGACGAAGATCACGTGACCAAAGCCCTTCCAGGCCAGGTCCCGCTGCCCCAGCACCCGCCATCCTCCAGCGAAGCTGCCTACAGCGCAGAGGGGGAAAGCGTCTTCGTCTTCCACCACCAGGTGTCCCCAGCCCAGCATCTCCTCGAGGGGTGCCAGGCGTTCCCGCTCGGCAGCGCTGACGGGCTGCAGCACCTTCCGGGTGCCCTGGGCCTCCAGGAGCCGCCGGAGGGTGATGGGCCCGTCGATGGCATCGGCCAGGGGTAGGTCCTGCACCGCGGCACGCTGCACCGCATCGAGCCCCAACAGGACGGGCTCGAGACCGTAGGCGTCATCGTGCTCGACGAAGAGTGTGCGGAGCGACTCGCGCAGCAGGGCACAGCGCAGGTCGCGCAATGCGGGGCTCTCCCCGCGGATCTGGGCAGGCCCTGGCAGGACCCAGCCCCAGGCCTCGGCGACGACGCGCTCGGAAAGCTGGTCCCTGAGATCGTGGTCAGGCTCCAGCGTGACGCCCGCCAAGTGGGCGCTGATCCCCGGCAGATCCAGCTCGAGTGCCCCGGTCCAGGTGCTCTGCTCCGGACGACCGAAAGAGATGGGGATCTCACCACTCCCGGCCCTTAGGGGATCGGGGCAGCCACCCAGATCGAGCCGTAGCGACAGCCCCAGCTGCCTTCCCCCGAGGACCTGCCGGGTGTCGAGGCGGTGAAGCTCCCGATTGCGCTCGAGGGCGTTCTGCACGAACTCCACGTCGGCCGGTCCCGCCAGGGGCGACAGGGTCAGCTGCGGCGCGTGCTCGGCGAGGGTGCGGATCTGTCCCGGGGTGAGCATCAGCACTGGGAATGGGAAGCGGCTCGGATCGGCCGCAGCGGCCAGCTGCCGGCTGTCCTCGGGGCGACACCAGAACAGGCGAGTGCCCTCTGGCAGGTCGGCCAGCGTGCCCTGGTCCACGTTCTCCCGCGCTCCGAGCAGGAGGATCTCGGGGGGCAGGGCCTCGGGCACCGGCCCCGCGGTGCGGCCGTCCTGCACAGGGACCTCTTCGGGGAGCACGGGGAGCGGCGGCGGCTTCCAGCCCCGACCGGCGTTGCGACGGATGAGCTTGGTGGAGTGGGGCTGTGCGGCGTGGAGCAGCTCAACGAAGGCACGGTCCTGCACGATGTCGCTCTGGTCGGCGGTCTTGCGCAGGCGATCATCACAGATCACGCCCACCAGGGGTACATCTCCCGGGGCCCGCCCCAACACGGGCATGTCGATGGTGGTGATCCACACACCTCCCACCACGATGCGAACACCCAGGCCCGAGTACTTGGAGCTTCCGCGCTGTTGTGCGCCAGGGATGGCCAGCACTCCGCGGCGGCCGTCCTCCACGAAGCCCTGCTCGTCCTCGGTGCCGAACATGCGCAGCTCGCTCGACGCACGGTAGCCGAAGGGGGCCCGTCCGTTGAGCAAGATGGGCACCGGGGTGTAGGCGCAGCGGCTCTCCACCAGGGCTTCTTCGGCGTGGAAGTCGTCGCCATCGAAGCGATCGAGCCAGCCACCGCGCAGCTGCACCAGCAGGTAGGTGCCTGCCATCGCCAGCTGGGGGCGCCCCAGGGTGCCCTCGCCCCTGCGGTCCAGGTCCACACGCACCGTCCCCTCGGCGGTGCCGTCACCGCTCTCGATGCGGATGAGGCGGGGCTTGCGCTGCAGCAGGGCGTTGAGGCCAATGGCCAGCTGGCTCATGTGCCGGGTCTGGGCATCGCTGCGGGTGAGGAAGAGGTAGTCGAAGATGTTCTCGAGCTGCGCCGCGGTGTAGGAGCGGCCCCCGACCCAGGCCACCAGGATCTCGCTGTCGCTGACGTCGATGGCGATGTAGGTGGCCCCCGAGAACACGGCGGCCTGGACCAGCTCGAGCACGTAGCCGGCGGGGTGGCGCAGGGAGAACTCCCGCAGCTTCTCCACCGCTTTGTCGCGGGAGAGGGTGAACTCCCGCCGCTCGACGAAGGTGCCGGGGTGGCGGCTGCGGGCGAGCAGGTC
>CAZHIK010001401.1:0-2253 GCA_964532635.1 uncultured Enterobacterales bacterium | reverse complement strand
CCGAGGCACCTCGATGCGCCACTCCTCCCTCATGTTCCTGCTCGCCGGCACTGCCCTCTACAGCGCCAGCGCCCACGCGGGCGGCATCGGTCTGCTCGGCACCGCGGGTATGCATCAGGCCCGCGTGTACTACTACGACGTCGACGAGACCCAGTACCTCAACCGCCAGAACCAGCTCAACACGGGCTTCGGCCTCGAGGCTGTCCTGGGCGACAAGGACGACCGCTTCCTGGGTGTCGCTCGCGGGTACTTCCTGATGGACTCCCCGCCGGTCGCCCCCAAGGCTCCGCTGGTCGACGATCCCGTCTACGCCATCCCCGAGCACCCCCTCTACATGGGCGTCGCCACCGTGGGTGTGCACTGGGGCGTGCTGGGCGATCCCACCGGCTTCCAGGCCCACATCGCCACCCACGTCGGCGCGGGCATCATCACCGCGGATCCCGATACAGGCGAAGGCACCAGCCAAGAGTTCCTGCTGGGCGAAGCCGGCATCGGCGCCCACTACCACTTCGCTCGGAACCTCCAAGTCTACGCCGACCTGGCCTACACCATGCGCTACCGCAAGTCGTTCTACCCGGGCGCCAACGCCTACGTGGGCTTCCGCTACATGTTCGACTAGGCCGCTCGGCCTCGCCCCGTCGCCATGCTCGGTCTGCTGCTCCTGCTGGTCGCATGCGACTTCCACGACGCCCCCAGCGACTGGCACGACCAGCTCCACGCCGACAGCCCCTGCTATCGAGTCGACCTCTTCGACGGCCTGTCCGAGACGTCCACCGATGAGCTACACGATCTCTATGACTGCGTGGATCAGGGCAACCTCGGCGCTCTGGAGGGGCTGGTGGACGCCCTGGACGAGCCCGCGCGCAGCGGTGATCCGGCCGGTGTGGAGCTCGCCCGGCTGATCAACCACCTGCCCGCCACGGGCCTCGACCTGGCCGCCATCTTCGACGCGGCAGTGATCCTGCTGGACGACGGCGGCACACCCGTGGTGGCCGCAGCCGAGCTGGTGGTCGAGCTCATCTATGGCAGCCCCTACGATCAGCTCGAGCAGAGCGGTGCGCCGGTGGAGTCAGGTGCGCTGGACGACGGGCTGGTGGTCCCCGCCCTACCCCTGGTGGCCGATCTCGCCACCCAGGCTCAAGACCGCGACGACGGCGTCGGGAACCTGTGCGCGGCAGCGCTGCGGGCCGATCTCACCCACGACCTCGTGGCCACCTTCCTGGCCGCCTCCTCCAGCGAGGAGGACCTCCTCGTCGAACTCGCCACGGACCTGCCCGGCGAGCTGGGCGACGCCATCGAGGCCAGCCGCGATACCAGCAACGACCACGCCCAGGGAGCCTCGGGCGACTCCCTGCGGGACGTGGCCGAGGCTCTGGTCAGCGGAACGAGCGGCGACACCACGCCTCTGGAGCTCCTGCTCGAGCCCGCGGATCGGATGCTGTCCGATCCGCAGATCGCCGACAGCCTCACCGACGCCCTGGCCGACAGCTCCCAGGGCGGCCATCTCGACGTGCTGCCTGCCCAGCTCGCCTGGCTGACCACGGTCAACGCCCAGGGGGAACCGCTCCAGCGCGGCGAAGACTCAGCGCTGGTCTCCATGGTGCGCCTGCTCAACACCGCCGACCGCGAGGTCAGCTGCAGCACCCTGGGCTGGGAGTGGCTCCAGACCGACAACATGAGCGTCTGGCTGCTCGAGCTGATCGCCGAGCAAGAACCCGACAACGTCGACTTCTTGCTGAACATCGGCGGCTGGACCCTCAGCTACGGCGAGCTCATCGAGGCCCTGGCGAGCCAGTGCACCATCGACTCCCAGCAGTTCGCCCAGGACGCCGCGTCCCTCGAGCGCTTGGTGGACCCCCAGGTGGGAGACCTGCTCGTGGCCCTGCTCAACCTGCTGCAAGGGCTCCAGCCCGAAGGCGCCACCAGCCGCATCCCGGAGCTGGTCGACATCATCTCGGTGGCCCACCAGCACCAACTGAGCGAGCCTATCGAGGAGCTGCTCAAGGACCTGTCCGGCACCCGGCTGGTGGCCACCGTGGTGTCTCTGGTACCCGTGCTCATCGATCCCTGGAGCGAGCGGGCCTGGTGTGCCAACGGCACCGACAGCTGCATCGAGGAGACCTGGGGGGGCTTCGACGAAGCTGGCTTCGAGGCTGGGCGCCACCCCGTGGACCTCCCCGCAATATTCGACCTGCTCGCCGCCCTGCAGGCCCCCGACGCACAGGGCCTGACACCCCTGGACAGGCTCCGGGC
>CAZHIK010001400.1:0-2256 GCA_964532635.1 uncultured Enterobacterales bacterium | reverse complement strand
CTTCGCGACGCTCGAGCAGCATGCCTGCGGCGCGGTGCAGGATGGCGCCTCGCTCCTTGGCGGTGACGGCGGCCCAGACGGGAAAAGCCCGGGTGGCCGCGTCGATGGCTTGCTGGACATCCAGGGGGGCCGCGTCGGCCACACGAGCGATCTCGGCGCCGTCGCAGGGGTCGAGCACCGGGAAGCTGGCGCCGTTGGCCGAAGGACGCCACTGACCGTCGATGTAGAGCGTGGCTGGGCTCATGGAAGCGAACTCCGAGGAAGGGCGGGGACGGCTCCTAGAGCAAGGAGCGTGCCCGTCCGGAGACCGTCATTTTCCGCCTTGGCCGGTGCTCCAGTGTAGGGCAGCGCTGTAGTTGTTGCGGAAATGCATCATAATACAGCGGAAGTGTTGCGAAACAGCAACATGCCTGCTTCAGTCCCGCTGGGCGTCCTCGGGTCGTGCTTCCTTCTCCGCCCAGGCACGCCACAGGGTGATGGTCTCGCGCTTGTCCAGCTCCTGCCTGGGCCTGGGGGTGCGCGGGGGGAAGCGTTGGCCGCGGTTGGCCCTGATCATGGCATGGACGATCTCGGCGACCTGGTCCGAGCCGTCGTCGGGCTGTGCCAGCAGCAGCCCGCCCAGGGCGGGGAGGGCGGCCTCGCCACCCCGCGCGAGCACGGTGTACAGCGCGGTAGCCTCATCCGGAGACTCGCGCACCTTGTGCACCAGGATCGGGACCAGAGGAGCCGGCACCGTCCAGGGCGGCTCGGTCACGATGCGGGGCATGCTCTCCGCGATCGCCGCCAGCTCCTGGCCGGGTTGGGCGCGCAGCAGCCGCATGGCGATCAGCTCGGTGGTCACCGTGCTCGGCTCCGAGGCCAGCAGCGCTGCCATGGAGCAGCCGACCACCATGGGATCGGTGTGCTCCAGCAGCCCATGCAGCACCAGGGTGCCTTGTGGACCGGACGCTCCCAGGCCGCGGACCACCCAGCGCAGGGTGTCCCACGATGCTCTGCGGCTGCTCCCTGGCGTGTCGAGGAGCTCCAGGGCGGCGTGCCGATCTCGAAGGATCATTCTCACCAGCCCTCGGCCCTTCAGCGCCTCGTCGGTGCTCGGACCGAGGATGAAGGTGCGGACGGCGTCCTGCCAACCCGGTGGCTCCAGGTCGTTCTCCAGGAGCAGCTCCAGGGCCGCCTCCCGGGTCCCGCGCTGCTCCCAGTCCTCGTCCTGGACCAGGGCCAGGAGCCAAGCGTCGGCCGGCTCACCCAGCTCGAAGCCTGCAGCGGCGAGGGTGCCGGCGGCGTCGAGCCGGGTTTTCAGAGGGAGCGCTTCGTCCACGATGGCGGTGCGCAGGGCTTCCTCCTCGGGGCGGGACCCCACGTGGCGCAGGGCCATGGCGCGTGCGGCCTCGTCCTCGACGCGGAGCAGCCGCGCCGCCAGCTGGGGCTGTGGCCCGCTGCGTGCGTAGCGCAGCAGCGCGCTGCGGCCGGCCGGCCCCTGGGCCAGGGCGCCCATCGCCAGGGCGACATCGGCGTGACCGTCGCGGATGCTGCGCTCGAGCTCGGCGACCATGGAAGCGGGCAGCTGCCACGGCCGCGTGTCCTCGGTGCCCATCATGTTCAGCAGCAGGGTGTCGCGGGCCGTGCCCGGCGCGCTGTTCTGCAGGGCTTGGGCCACCGCAGCGATATCGTCGGGGTGGGGATTCCCCGCGAGCAGCCCGGCTGCGGCCGCACCGACGATCGCCGGCTCCGGGCTGTTCAGGAGCTCGAGCAGGGCCGGGATACCGTACATCTCGTCGTCGCTGAGTCGGGCGACCAGCCAGGCGTTCAGGGGATCGGGCTGCAGGCTCGCATTCCCGAAGGGCGGCCGGACCAGCAGCACCACCTGCTCGGCGTCGGCCTCGAGCAGGGCTTCGAGGGCCCTGGTGCGCAGTGTGTTCGAGCAGGAAGCGCAGCGGATGCTGCTGGAGGCGGCCTGCTGCCAGCCCGCAGGCCTGGGATCGCTGTCCAGTAGCTGGACCATGGCGGGCTCCCGGCCGGGATCGTCCCGTTGGGCCAGCTCGAGGGCCAGGCTCAGGACCACGGCCTCGAGGGGGCGCCCGCGCTCCATGAGCGCTTCCCCAGCCCACAGCCTCACCAGGCCTTGCTGCTCGGGGTCGGCCAGCGCTCGCTGCAGGACCGCCTCGGCGTCTTCGCTGTCGACGTTGGCGGCCAGTCGCACCGCGAGGCCGGCGAGCTGTCCCGGCCGAGCGTAGAGCCGGGAGAGGGTGTCGGGGC
>CAZHIK010001399.1:0-2257 GCA_964532635.1 uncultured Enterobacterales bacterium | reverse complement strand
GAGACCTCCATGCGGATCTCGCTCTGATCGTCGTCCAGAGGGTCGGCGGCGGCGCGGGTGATGTTGATGCCCGACTTCTCGCAGGTGCCCGAGATGTTGGCCAGCAGGCCCATGCGGTTGAAGCAGACGATGCGAATCTCGCCTGTGTGCTGAGCCTTGGCGCCGCGATCCCACTCCACTGGGACGCGCCGTTCCTCTTCGAGGGACAGCAGCTGAGGGCAGCTGGACAGGTGCACAGTGATGCCCCGCCCTCGGGTGATGTAGCCGGTGACCGGCTCGCCAGGCAGCGGGGTGCAGCAGCCGGCGTAGGCCACCAGCATGTCGCCTTCGCCTGCGATGCGGACGGGGCTGGCGCTGCGGCCACGGATGCGCTCGAGGAAGGCTGTGAGGCCGTTCTTCTCCTGAGTGGCCGGGGTCCAGTCCACCTCGGGCAGCAGCTCCTTGACCACCTTTGCCAGGGGCACCTGGCCTCGGGCCAAGGCGAGGAAGAGCTGGTCGGTGTCCTTGAAGCTGTGCGCCTTGAGCACCGCCTTGAGCTTGCCCTCCTTGGCGAGCTTGGCGATGGTGCGGCCGTGGCGCTTGAGCTCACTGGTGAGCAGGTTGCGTCCCATCTCGATGCCCTGGTCGCGCTCGGCGTCCCGGAGAGCCTTGCGGATCTTGGCCAGGGCTCGGCCCGTCTTGGCGATGTCGAGCCAGTCGCGGCTGGGGGTCTGGTCCTTCTTGGTGATGATCTCCAGGCGTTCGCCGCTGATGAGCTTGTGGCGTAGGGAGACCATGCGGTTGTCGATGCGGGCGCCGGTGCAGGTGTTGCCCAGGTCGGTGTGGATGGCGTAGGCGAAGTCCAGGACCGTCGCGCCCGCGGGGAACGAGCGGATGTCCATGGCCGGGGTGAAGACGTAGACCGAGTCTGCGAAGAGCCCGGACTTCGCCGTGGCCAGGAACTCGTTGGGGTCCTGGACCTCCTGGGCCGCCTCGAACAGCTCCCTCAGCTTCTCGAGGGTCTCGATGCTGGTGGGGTCCAGGTCGAGGTGGCCTTCCTTGTAGCGCCAGTGGGCCGCGATGCCGTGCTCTGCAACCTGGTGCATGTGGTGGGTGCGGATCTGCAGCTCGATGCGCTTGTGCCCCGGGCCGATCACGGTGGTGTGCAGGGACTGATACCCGTTGACCTTGGGCATCGCGATGTAGTCCTTGATCTTGTCGGGTACGGGCGTGAACTGGCCGTGGAGGGTGCCCAGGGCGCCGTAGCAGGTCTGGATGTCGTCCACGAGGATCCGAAATGCCAGCAGGTCGTGGACCTGGTCGAACTCCAGCCGCTGCTCCACCATCTTGCGGTGGATGGAGGGAAGGCTCTTGGCTCTACCGAAGACCTCGCAGGCCATCCCTCGATTCTGCAGCCGATCCGCCAGCAGATCGGTCGTGCGTCGGATGTAGGTGTCCCGCTCGCTGGCGGTGGCATCGACCCGCTCGCAGAGCTCCTTGTAGACCTCGGGGTGCAGGTAGAGCAGGCACATATCGAGCAGGCGCTCTTTGATGCGGTGCAGGCCCAGCCGGTTGGCGATGGGGGCGTAGATCTCCTCGGTTTCCTGGGCGATGCGTCGCTGGCTCGCTGGCTTCATGTGCTCCAGCGTGCTCATGTTGTGCAGCCGGTCGGCCAGCTTGACGATGACCACGCGGACGTCCTTGGCCATGGCCAGGACCATCTTGCGGAAGTTCTCGGCCTGGGCCTCCGCCTTGGAGCGGAACTGGAGCTTTCCGATCTTCGTGACACCGCTGACCAACTCCCCCACGGTGGGGCCGAAGAGGACCTCGATCTCCTCGCGGGTGGTCAGGCAGTCCTCGATGGTGTCGTGCAGCAGCGCCGTGGCGATGGTGTCCACGTCCATCTTGACCTCGGCCAGGATCCCGGCCACGGCGATGGGGTGGATCAGGTAGGGCTCACCGCTCTTGCGCTTCTGACCGGCGTGCATCTTGGCGGCGTACATGTACGCACGCATGATGAGATCCAGGTCGGCGTCCGGCGCGTACTTGCTGACCTCGTCCAGGATGTCGTTGAGGCGGACCGTCATCTGTCACCGGGGGCCCCGTCGGGGTGGGGCCTGCAACTATCGAAACAGCATAGGAGCCGGGTGTCTTCCGATACAAGCGGCGCTGGTAGCCGTCTCCACAGATCCCAAATGGCTAGGGTGGTTATCCCAAGGCGGGGATAGGGCCGGTAGCACGGCGCTGTCGGATCACCGGGTGTTGCCGCCGCGCTCGA
>CAZHIK010001398.1:0-2263 GCA_964532635.1 uncultured Enterobacterales bacterium | reverse complement strand
TCCAGCATCTACGCCCACATCGCCGGCCTCGCCCCCGCGCCCCCCGCGCCGCGGCCGGTGGGTGAGCGCGCGCTGCTGGACCGCTGGATCCTCCACGAGCTGGATCAGCTGGTCGGGCGCGTGCAGGGCTTCATGGACGAGCTGCTCATCTACGACGCAGCCAGGGCCATCCAGGACTTCGTAGATGGCCTGTCCAACTGGTACGTGCGCCGCAGCCGCGCCCGCTTCTGGGGGGAAGGCGACGACACCCAGGACGCCCTGTACACCCTGTACGAGGTGCTCGAGGAGCTCACCCGCGTCATCGCGCCCTTCGTTCCGTTCCTGGCCGAGGGCTTGTACCGCTCCCTGGTGCTGGCGCCGGGGCTGGACGCGCCCGCGTCCGTCCACCACTGTCCCTTCCCCGAGCGCCGGCCCGAGCGTGAGGCGCCGGATCTGGCCACCGACATGGCCCTCATCCGCGAGCTGGCCAGCCTGGGCCTGGCGGCCCGCGCCAAGGTCGGTGTGCGGGTACGGCAGCCCTTGGAGGCGGCCGAGGTCGTGCTGGCCGACACGGCCCGCGCCGACGGCCTGCGTCCGCTGGTGGGCCTGATCCAGGACGAGCTCAACGTGCGCGAGGTGCGCTTCACCGAAGATCCCGAGCGCTTCGTCAGCTTCCGGGTCAAGCCCAACTTCCGCGTGCTGGGCAAGCGGCTGGGCAAGGACATGAAGGCCTGCGCAAAGGCCCTGGGCTCCATGCCGGGCTCCGAGGTGCGCCGGCAGGTGCTGGGCGGCGGGCTCGAGCTGGAGCTGCCTGGCGGCACCGTGAACCTCGGCGAGGACGACGTGCTCGTGGAGGTCGAACCCCGCGGCGCCTTCCAGGCCGCGGGCTCCCGCCTCGCCCTGGTGGCCCTCAGCACCGAGCTGAGCGACGATCTGCGCGAAGAGGGCATGAGCCGGGAGGTGGTCAGTCGGATCCAGGGCCTGCGCAAGGAGTTGGACCTGCACTTCACCGACCGCATCCGGGTCGGCCTCGGCGGAGACGCCAGGCTAGTGGCGGCTGTGCGTCGCTTCTGGGACTACGTCGCCCGCGAGACTCTGGCTGTGGAGCTCGTCGAGGCTCCCGACCACGCCAAGGCGGTCGAGGTCGACGGCCTGCAGCTGCGTCTGTGGGCCCAGAAGGCTCCGCGGGTGTAGACTCCCGGGCATGGCAGCGCGCCGCACCTCCTACCGCAACCTCATCCCCGAGCCCATCACTCGGTTCCTGGCCATGTACGGGCCGGTCCCCGTGGCCTGCGGCCTGGGGCCCCGGCGCGTGTCAGTGAACGCCCACTGCGCACCCTTCGACGACATGCTCGTGCTGTTCATCTCGAGGCGCTCGCCCTTCCGCGCCGCGCTGGACCGGGATCCGTCGGTGGAGCTGAGCGTGCAGGGTGGCGACAACAACACCTCGCTGCGCATGCGGGGGCGGGGCATCGTCACCGGGCCCGCCAATGCCCATCCTCGGCGCATGGAGATCCTGCCTTGGCTGCCGGAAGGCAGCACCCTGCAGCACTTCCTCGCGGTGGAGCTGGTCCCGGAGCAGATCGAGTACGGCTACGACGACGGTGATGAGCGCAGGTTCTTCCAGGGGACCACGTCGGCCGCCGAGGTGCCCGCGCGGCTGACCCGCTGGCTGTACCTGTGCTTCCGGGGCATCGTCCCGAGCCCTGCCATCGCCTTCCTTGCGTTGTGGGCCTACGTCGGCTGGTGGGGGCAGTGGTTCACGCTGCGGCCGCTGGCCCTCGTCGTGGCGCTCATCGCTTGCCTGGGCATGATCGCCTCCAGCCGTCTGGGCTACCGGATCCTCGCGCACCGCAGCTGGCAGCGGGGCAAGGCTGCTCGACACCACGGCGCAGAGCTGAGCGCGGGCCTGCTCCCGGTCCGGTCCGCGGTGGTGGCCGCGGCGTTGTCCTTGGGGATCTCCCTGGTTTCCCTGGTGTTCTGCGCTGCCGCATGGGGCGGGGAGCTGCTGGGTGTGACCCTCGCAGCCACTCAACTGTGGTTCCTGCTCCCCCTGTGGGTCTTCCGCTTCATGGGCGACATGCGGGAGCCCGCTGCTTGACACACTCGAGGCAGGCGGTGATGGTCTAAGGGTCTATCGTCTTCGAGAGCCGCATTGGCCGTCGATCCGTTGCGTCTGCGCAAGACGCTCGCCTTCCTCCTCCGCCATCGCCCCGACGTGGGTCGGCTCGAAGCCGACCCCGAGGGTTGGTACGACCAGCGCCAGGTGTCGCGGGCGGTCAGC
>CAZHIK010001397.1:0-2267 GCA_964532635.1 uncultured Enterobacterales bacterium | reverse complement strand
AACATGTACTTCACCACCACCAAGCTCCACCAGGAGATGGCCGGTGGCATCTTCGCCGACGTGATCGTCGATGTGGCCCACGACCCCAGCGACACCTTCCCCTGGAAGGGCAACATCGACGTGGCCAAGATCGCGGCCATCGTCGACGAGCACGGCGCCGACCGCGTGGCCTACATCAGCTTCGAGCACAGCGTGAACCTGGCCGGCGGCCAGCCCGCCTCCATGGACAACATGAAGGAGGTCTACGCCTACTGCCACCCCCGCGGCATCCCGGTGTTCTTCGACAGCACCCGCTGCATGGAGAACGCCTGCATGATCGCCAAGCACGACCCCAAGTACCAGGGCGTGCCGGCGCGTGAGGTGCTGCGGGAGATGATGTCCTACGGCGACGGCTGCACCATCAGCGGCAAGAAGGACTTCATCGTCAACATGGGCGGCATCCTGGCCTTCAAGGACAACATCCGCTGGAAGGAAGAAGCCGAGGCCATGCTGCGGGTCTACGAAGGCAACGTCACCGACGGTGGCCTGCCCGCCTGCGACCTGGGCGCCATCGCCCAGGGCGTCGAGGAGATGCTGGACGACAACTACATCTTCTCCCGCGTCGAAGCCACCGCCCTGCTGGGCGAGCTGCTGCAGGAAGCCGGCGTGCCCGTGGTCAAGCCCTCGGGCTCCCACGCCATCTTCCTGGACGCCAAGGCCTTCCTGCCCCACATCGACCAGGACGAGTACCCGGCCCAGCGCCTGGCGGCCGAGATCTACGTCGAGACCGGCGTGCGAGCCATGGAGCGCGGCAACGTCTCCAAGGGCCGCAACCCGGAAACCGGCGAGAACTACCGCCCGGCCCTCGAGCTGGTGCGCCTGACCATCCCGCGCCGGGTCTACTCCAACGACCACATGCGGGCCGTGGCCGAAGGCATCGCCCGGGTCTACGCCAAGCGCGACACCATCAAGGGCCTGCGCATGGTCTACGAGCCCAGCCGCCTGCGCTTCTTCCAGGGCCGCTTCGAGTCGCTGTAGGGGCGGGGTTCACCCCCGCCCGTTACGGCGGGGCCCATGCCCGACCACCGCTTCGTCGCGACCGTAGCTCCCGGGGCCGAGCAGGCCTTGGCCGAAGAGCTGAAGACCATCGGCATCCCCTCCAGAGCCGGGGTGTCCGCCGTGCTCTTCCAAGGGCCCCTCGAGCGGGGGCTGAAGGCCTGCCTGCACTCGCGCATCGCCAGCCGGGTGCTGCTCGAGCTGTCCCACTTCCCCGTGCGCAGCGCCGACGAGCTGTACCGCTCGGTCAAGCGCATCCCCTGGCATGAACACCTCGATCCCGGCCACACCATCGCCGTGGACTTCCTGGGCCGCAGCAGCATCATCCGCGACGGGCGCTTCGGGGCGCTGAAGACCAAGGATGGCATCGTCGACCGGATGCGGGCCGAGACCGGCCAGCGCCCCAACGTGGACCCCAAGCAGCCCGATCTGCGCATCAACGTGCACCACGCCAGGGGCCACGCCACCGTGGCCATCGATCTGAGCGGCGAGCCCCTGCACCTGCGGGGCCGCGGCCGGGCCACCGGAGCCGCGCCCTTGCGGGAGACCCTGGCGGCGGCCCTGCTGTGGGTCACCGGCTGGCCCCAGGACCCCACCCGCCCCCTGCTCGACCCCATGTGCGGCTCGGCGACCTTCCTGTCCGAGGCCGCCGGCTGGGCAGCGGGGCTCGCGCCGGGCATCCACCGTGAGAGGTGGGGCTTCGACGCCTGGAAGCAGCGCGATCCCTTCCTCTGGCGGGCGCTGCTACACCAGGCGCGCAAGCAGCAGCGAGACGCCCCCAGCGCGCCCTCCATCGTCGGCCTTGACCGGGCCAACGCATCCCTGGGCGCCGCCCGCTCCAACCTGGCCCGCTACGGGCTCGAGCCCTGGGTCCACCTGGCGGTACAGCCCTTGGAGCAGCTCGCGCCCCAGGTCGGCCCCGGCGTGATGATCACCAACCCGCCCTACGGTGCCCGGCTGGGCAAGGTCGAAGACCTGCACGAGCTGTACGCCACCATCGGCGACACCATGCGCCGCAGGCTGCTGGGCTGGGACTGCTGGGTGTTCTGCGGTGAGCCCCAGCTGGCCAAGAAGGTGGGACTCAAGGCCCGCCGCCGCCACGCCATCAAGAACGGCCCCATCGACTGCCGCTTGCTGCACTACCCCATCAGCGACCAGGCACCCAAGGGCCGCGGGAGCAGCTGATGGCAGGCGACGACGGCAGCACCTCAGGAGCGCCCCGCTGGTGGGAG
>CAZHIK010001396.1:0-2272 GCA_964532635.1 uncultured Enterobacterales bacterium | reverse complement strand
CTCACCACCTTCCTTGGTGCTGATGGCCATGGGGACCATGGCGCCAGCGGTGGTCAGCGAGGTGATGAGGACGGGGCGCAGGCGGGTGGCCGAGCCCTCGATGGCGGCCTCGATGATGCCCAGGCCCTGGCGCCGCAGCTGGTTGACATAGTCCACCAGCACGATGCCGTTGTTGACCACAATGCCCGCCAGCATGATCACCCCCAGGAAGGTGGGGACACTCAGGGTGGTGCCGGTGAGCAGGAAGATCCAGATCACGCCCACGAAGGCCAGGGGCATGGTGAACATGATGCTGAACGGATGAGAGAAGCTCTCGAACTGGGCCGCCATGACCATGTAGACCATCATGATGGCCAACACCAAGGCCGCCAACAGCTGGCCGAAGGCGGACATCATGTCCTCGTACTGGCCGCCGAAGTCGATGTTGTAGCCCTGGGGGAGCTGAGCCTCGATGGGCTCGAGGGCATCGCTGACCGCCCCCATGGCGGCGCGCAGATCGGTGTCCTCGACGTCGGCGTAGATGCTCACGGTGCGCGCCTGATCCTCGCGCACGATCTGCACAGGGCCGAAGCCGTCCTCGATGTGGGCCAGCTGCGCCAGGGGCACCTCGCCCCCCATTGGCAGGGGCACCTGGATCTGGCGCAGGGCGTCCTGGCTGTTGCGGAAGCTGTCGTGGTAGCGCACCCGCACGTCGAACTCTTCGCCCTCGGAGCGAAAGCGCGTGGCCACGGTGCCCAGGGTGGCGGTCTTGACGGTGGTGGCCACCTGACCGACGGTGAGCCCGTAGGTGCCCGCCTTGGCGCGGTCGATGATGATGTGGGCCTCGGGCTTGGCCTCGCGCATGGAGGTGTCGACGCCCACCAGGCCTTCGATGTCGCTGATGGCTGTAGCGATGCGTTCGGACCAGGTCCGCAGCTCGTCGAAGTCATCACCTGAGAGCTTGATGTCGATGGGGTGAACGCTGCCTCCCATGCCGCCACCCATGTCCTGGAACTTGAACTCCATGCCCTCGATGTCGGGCAGGCCTTCACGGACCATGGCCTTGATGGTGTCGTTTT
The DNA here is from genome assembly GCA_964532635.1 of uncultured Enterobacterales bacterium. GTDB lineage: Bacteria > Myxococcota_A > UBA796 > UBA796 > JAFGLY01 > CALDOK01. Next base: position 1,214 of record CAZHIK010001396.1, on the reverse strand, counting down.
CCTTGATCTGCCGCTCGTCGCGGTCCTTGAGCCGCGCGAAGATCATGGCCTCATGCACACCGGCGGGATTGGTCTCGGACATGCCTGCGCCCGCGTCGTTTTCGTCCACGCCCAGGGACGCACCCACGGTCAGGACGTCGGGGAACTGGGCGAAGACTTCCTCGATGCGGGTGCTGGCCGCCGAGGTCTCCTCGAGGGCGGTACCCACGGGGAAGCTCAGCTTGCCCATCAACACGGGATCGTTGTTGGAAGGCATGAACTCCGCACCGACGAAGTAGGTGAGGCCACCGGAGATCACGACGATGCTGGCGAGGCCCCCGATGGTCTTCCAGCGGTTGCCCAGGCACCAGGTCAGGCGCCGGGCGTACCAGCGGCGGAACGCTGCGAAGCGCTTGCCGTCGTGCAGCACTGCACCCTGGACCCTGGACGAGAAGAAGACCGAGCTGAGCATCGGCACGATGTTGATGGCCACGAACAGCGAAGACAAGAGCGCCGCGGCCACGGTGATCGCCAGGCCGAAGGCCAGCTGACCCGCCATTCCCTGGGAGAAGAGGATGGGCAGGAAGACCACCATGGTGGTGAAGGTGGAGGCCGTGATGGCCATGCCCACCTCACGGGCACCGATCTTGGCGGCCTGTTTTCGGTCCTTGCCCTCCTCGATGTGTCTGAAGATGTTCTCGATGACCACGACCGCGTTGTCGACGAGCATGCCGATGCCCAGCACCAGGCCGCCCATGGTCATCATGTTCAGTGTCTCACCGATGGCGTAGATAGGGATGAATGTGGCCAGCAGCGACAGGGGGATGACCACCGCGATGGTCAGGGTGGGTCGGATGTTCCGCAGGAACAGGAACATGATGATCACGGCCAAAAACGCGCCGATCATCCCGTTCGAGACTACAGCCCCCGCCATCTTCTCGATGATGCGGCCGATGTCGAAGAGGTTGTGGAACTCGATGCCCGCAGGCAGCAGCGGCACCAGCTCATCGAGCTTGCTCTGGTACTCCTTCATCACCCGATACGGGTTGGCCCCCGCTTCCTTCGCGATCATCATCATCACGGAGGGCTGGCCGTTGGAGCGCACCTTGCTGCGCGTGTCCTTCAGCTCGCGCTTCACCTCGGCGATGCTCCCCAGCAGGATCGGTGTGCCGGTCTTCTGGGACGCCCCCACCATCACGCTCCGGATCTCGTCCAGGGACTCGAACTGTCCGATG
>CAZHIK010001395.1:0-2273 GCA_964532635.1 uncultured Enterobacterales bacterium | reverse complement strand
GGCAGGCCCCACGCATACGCCGATCCCTCGATGCCCGACTGCCGCCGGAGCGCCGCATCGAGCGCGTCGAAGAAATCGCGACGCGCCTGCTCTGTGGGATAGCGATGCGAAGGCAGAGACACATAGACGGTCATCAGCTTGTCGATGTCCCGTTGCACCTCGTCGGGGATGGATGGGATCTTGAGGTAGGTGGATCCGTCACCACCTCGGCTGACCACCTGGGTGGGGATGGGGCCCACGCGGCCCACGATGGGGACCACCAGGTCGACCCGCAGATTGGGGGCGGCGTCGCCCTCGAGGACCTCGGGCCCGAGGGCCAGGGCCCCCTTCGAGATCTCCCGCTGCCAGACGCCCAGGAACTCGGTGACGCTGTCGAAGCGCCGCGTTGCTTGCCGTACCGCCATGAGACTCGCCTCCGACGCGACAGGATAACTGATCCGAGCAGGGAAATGGCATCCTCCCCCGAGGCCGTGATACTCGGGCAACCCCTCGTTCCACCTTCCCGGAGACAGCCCCGTGGCCACCTACGACACCTCCGACTTCCGCAACGGCCTCAAGGTCGAGATCGACGGCGATCCCTATGCCATCACCTGGTTCCAGTTCGTCAAGCCGGGCAAGGGCAACGCGTTCACGCGCACCAAGCTCAAGAACATGCTCTCGGGCAACGTCATCGAGCGCACCTACCGCACGGGCGAGAAGCTCACGGCCGCCGAGGTCGAAGAGCAGACCATGCAGTACCTCTACAACGATGGCGAAGCCTACTACTTCATGAACACCGAGACCTACGATCAGCTGGGTCTCCAGGCCGTCTCCATCGCCGATGAGCTCAAGTACCTGACCGAGAACCTCGAGATCACGGTGCTGTTCTTCAAGGGCCGCCCCGTCAGCATCACGCTGCCCAACTTCATCGAGAGCGAGATCGTCTACTGCGAGCCCGGCGTGCGCGGCAACACTGCCACCGGCGCCACCAAGCCCGCAGAGCTGGCCTGCGGAGCCACCGTCAACGTGCCCCTGTTCATCGAGCAGGGCGAGGTGATCCGGGTCGACACCCGCACCGGTGACTACGTCTCGCGTGTGAAAAACTAGCCGCGCTGCTATCCGGCGCTGGCCATGATGCGGGCGATGCGAGTCCGCGTGTTGTCGTCCATGTGGTACTCGATGCCCATGCCCTCTTCCTGACCCGCGCTCAGGGTGGTCAGGGTGGCGCTGGACCAAGTGACCACTCCGGGGAACACCAGCGGCTCGTCGACGCCGGGAATGCGCACCTCGAAGATGCACTCGCGCCCCACTGGCAGCGGCTTGGGAGTCCGGATGAACGCACCGCCCCGCTCGAGGTTGCGGCGATACTCGAGCACGAAGGCATCGACGCTGCGGTAGTTCATCTTGAGCCGGGCCGGCTTTCGTCGCGGAGCAGCCGGTGGAGGCTCGGGCTTCGGGGCGGGCGCAGGCGCGGGGGCCACCGGCTCGGGGGCATCGTCCCCCCAGAGGGGGGCTTCCTCGGTGCCGTCCTCGGACAGCCCGATGAGGTCGTCGGTGCCCAGGTTGCCAAGGGGCAGGTCGGGGAGCTCGTCGTCGTCGTCGCCCCAGGGCTCCTCGGCGGATGGCTCGGCCGCCAGCGAGCCCCCCGCGAGGCCCAGCGTGGCCTTGCCGACAGGCTCGGCCACGAGTGAGTCGAAGGCGCCAGCCTCGTCGAGCTCCTCGATGGGAACGTCGCCTCCTGGCGCCACGGCGGTGAGGTCGATGCCGATGTCGCTGTAGGGCTCGGCCGGTTGAGGGTTGGCCTCGACGGCTTGGACGGGGACGGGCTGGGAGGCCGGCTTCTGCTCGAGCTCGGGCTCCTCGACACCCTTGCCCATGCTCGCCTCACCCACCAGGCGCACGTCCTTGACCACGCCTTCGCCCTGCTCGCCGGCCGCAGCGGCGTCCTTGGCCGCGCTCTTGCGCCTTCCGCCGAAGACCCGATCGAGCAGGCCAGAGAAGCGCGAGGTCTTGGGCGCGGGCGGGGGCGCCTCGAATGCGGGATCCGGGCCGGTGGGAGAGAGAGCCTCCGCCACCGCGGCCGAGGTGTGGTTGGGCTCCCTGGGGGGCGGAGCGCCGTGGTCACCCTCGATGTCGGGCCTCACAGCGTCGTCGTCGCCCACCAGCTGGGCGTAGTTGCGGATGGTGATCTGCTTGCGCTCGCCGGTGGCCAGCTCGGAGGCTTGGACGTGGAGCATACCGTTGGCGTCGAGGCGGAAGGTCACGTTGACCTTGGCCTCCATGGCCGGCATGGG
>CAZHIK010001394.1:0-2281 GCA_964532635.1 uncultured Enterobacterales bacterium | reverse complement strand
CGTGGTCCTCCGTGACTGCCAGCTCGAGGGACTGCTCCCGGGCTCCGGGGGCTACGCCTTTGCGGCGCTGTGGGCGATGGACGGCGCCACCATGAGGGCCGAAGACTGTGCGCTGGTGGACAACTCCACCACGGCATTGCTCCGACTGCGTCTTCGAGGACAACGCGTTCACGGGAGCGATGGTCCACGACTCGGGGTTGCTCGAGCTGCACGACTGCACCATCTGGGGCAACAGGGAGAGTGGTGACATCGGGGGTGGAGTGGGGGTCTATGCGGCCAGCCAGTGGGAGCTGGTCGCCCCGACGCTGCTGCTCGAGGGCAACTCCATCCGCGACAACGCAGGAGCGGGAGTCTTCCTCGATGACGCGGCTGCTGTCAGGTCGGGCAACGACGGGGCGCAGAACGGACCGGATCTCCTGGTTCAGGGAGACGCCTGCCATTCCCCCGAGGACGGCTACCTGGAGGTGCCCGAAGCCGAGGTCTGTCCGGTCTTCGACCGTCCGGTCTGCGAGCTGGAGTTCGCCTGGGATCTGGAGCTTGCCGACATCGATCCCGCGCTCCCGCCGCCCTTCAGCGAACTCGATGAGGCCAGGACGCGGGTGTACCCATCGCGTCCTGTGCGGGACCGTGATCCAACCTACCCGGCCGCCATGGAGCCAGTGCTGCAGCGCCTGGGAGACGATCATCGGGGACACTGAGCTGCGCGATCGAGGTGCTGGCGTCACCAGGTCGGGCGATCAGGCCGCGGACCTCCGCGTCCGACAACCCCTGGCGTAGGAGCCGGTGGGCGTCGTCGGCCCAGCGGTGGAACTCGTAGCCGTCGAAGCGGCGCCAGGTGGCCTCGAGGACCGGATCGCAGATGTCTTCGAGCACCTTCCGGGCGGCCTGCAGGCCAGGGTGGTGGGCGATGGCGTCAATAGACGTGGTTATGGTCTGCTCCGGATCAGGGAGCGCAGCAGCGGTGTTCTCGTTCGAGATCGGGTCCACGGCCTGCTCCCCGCAGCCCAGCGGCATGAGCCACAGGAGCGCACCGAGCGGAAAGACCGGCCTGATCCACCTGGCGACGATGACGACGAAGCTGGAGGGTGGGCATGGCGGACATCGGCTGGGACCGGCCCGCTTCGGCCTCCTCGGTCAGCAGGTTCAGCGCGAACTCGAGCTGGCACACAGGCCGATCCCATTCGGGGCAAATCTCGCTGGTGGGGGCCTCCGTCCAGTCGTCACCGGGCGCGAGGCAGGCATCGCCCTGGACCCACAGGTCGGGGGCGTTGCCGGTCCACGCGTTGCCCGCGAGCAGGGCCTGGCCGTCGTCCAGGAACAGCCCACTGCCCTGGTTGCCTGACAGCGTGTTGCCGGAGAGCAGCAGCCCGCTCGTCCCCGTCCAGGCCTCGGTGCCGGTGGCGTACACCCCGTCGCCGCAGCGAATCGTCGCTCCGTGGGGGATGGCTGTGTTGCCCGAGACCTCCGTTCCCGTCAGCTCGTAGCTGCCCACACCGGCCATCCATACCCCGGCGACCCGATTGTCCGCGATGATGCAGTCGCGCACGACCAGGGAGGGCGGCTCCCAGTCCCATTGCTCCGCAGCCCAGACGCCAGCGCCACCACCTAGATTGGCGCTCTCCCGAGTGCCGAGGATCTCGGTGTCCTTGATCTCCAGCGTGCCTCCGTTCAACGCGACGGCGCCCGCGAAGTGGTTTTCACCGAGCTTGCAGCCGACGCAGGAGAGTGATCCGTTGGCTGTTGCGTACAAGCCCGGGCCCTCGTTGTCGCTGGCCAGGAGTCCCGAGGCGGTGACACAGGCCCCCTGTTGAGCGACCAGTCCGGCCGCCGTCATGCCCTTCTCATCGAATCCAGCAGTTGTTCCGGAGATTGTGGAGTTGCGTAGCGTGATCCGCGTGCCCGGATGGACGGCCAGCATCCCTGCCGCCGAGTTCCGAGTGACCTGGCATCCTTCGACTTCGAGCCTGGCGCCGAGCGAGGCCTCGATGCCGTGCCCGAACTCACCATTCCCGTCGGGCAGGGTGCCCTGCACTACGGAGTCCACGAGCGCCACTTCGGTGCCCCGATCGGCGGCTGCGATCCCAACGCTGGTGTTGCCTGTCAACCCGCAGCCCACCGCCGTGACGGTAGCGCCGCCAAAGACCTCGATCCCAAAGCCGCTCACTCCATCCTCGTCTGGCAGGGTGTCTCGAATCAACGTGTCGGTGAGAACGATCACTGTGCCGGCATCGGCGGCCGAGATCCCCAGGGAGGTGTTTCCGACCAGATCACAGCCCTCTGC
>CAZHIK010001393.1:0-2282 GCA_964532635.1 uncultured Enterobacterales bacterium | reverse complement strand
GAGCTGTGGAGCCCGGCCAAGCGCACCGCCGCGAACCTGCGCGCGATGGAGCTGGCCGCTTCCAAGCACCCCGACGCGATGGACGCCGCCGACCGGCGCGTGCTCGCCGCCTACTCGGGCTGGGGCGGCCTCTCCATCGACAAGGTGGCCGACCGCTTCCCCGCGGGCTTCCCCGTGCCCGAGGTCCGTGGGCTCATCCACGAGTACTACACCCCCACCGCGGTCTGCTCCGAGGTCGCCCGGCTCGTCCGCCCCCTGCTTCCCGAGCTGACCGGTGAGGACGGCAAGGTGCTGGCCCTGGAGCCCTCGGCGGGCATCGGGCGCTTCGTGCGCGCCTTCTCCGGCCCGGGCTTCGGCTCCCTGCGCTGGCTCACGGTGGAGTGGTCCGAGCTGTCCGGTCGGATGCTCCAGGCCACCCGGCCCGACCTGGCGGTCTACAACGGCCCCTTCGAACGCTGGGTGCGCGAGCACGGTGACGAGTACCAGCGCCGCATCAAGCTGGTCATCGCCAACCCGCCCTACGGGGCCAGGGGAGCGGCCGTGGCCGACGATCCCGTGCGCGCCTACCGCGAGAAGCAGGCCTACGCCTACTTCCTGCGCCGCGGCCTGGACCTGCTGGCCGAGGGTGGTCTCGGGGTGTTCCTGATCCCCGCTGGCTTCCTGACCGGGCGCTCCGCCCGCAACCGCGCGCTGCGCGACAAGGTGCTGCGCCGCCACCACCTGGCCGCCGCCTACCGGCTCCCCAGCGTCGATCCCGAGGGCAAGACCGCCCTGTTCCCCGGCGCGATGCTGGTCACGGACCTGCTCTTCTTCCGCGCTCGCGGCGGCACCCTGGCCGACGTGGACGCAGGCGACGAGTTCATCCTCGACGGCGAGTACTACGAACGCTTCCCGGGCCACATCCTGGGTCGGGTGCTGGGCAAGGACGCAGGCGACGACGACCAGACCCGAAAGCCTCGCTTCGGCTACCAGGTCCAGGGCCGCTTCGAGCGTCTGCCCGAGCTGGTGGAGCGCCCCCTCTGCACCGCCTGCCGCATCATCCGCGACCCCAAGCCCGCACCGGTCGAGGACAAGGACGGGAAGGGCCCGGGCCGCGTGGGCGTGGCCCGGCACCTAGGCACCGACACCAGCAAGATGGCCCCGCACATCGCCACCGCGGTGGCCCTGGGCCTGCGTGTGGACCGCTTCCTCGCTTCCCTGGCTGCCGAGGACTCCGAGGAGCCGAGCCTGCTGTGGCACGAGCTGCACGAGGGCCTGATGGCGTGGGTCGGTGCCCAGGGCAACCCCTGGTCCGACACCAAGCTGCGCGCCCTGGTCAAGCAAGGCGTGACCGGGGCCGAGCGCTTCCTCGCGGCCTTCACCAAGACCGGGAAGCTCATCCCCGGGCTGGCGAAAAAGCCCGTGTTCCGCCCCCGCTACACCGGACGCCCGGGCGACGTCGTGGCCCAGGCCGAGATGCTCTACCGCCAGCACCGCCAGCTGACGGCTCGGGACCTGCTGGCCTTCCACCGGGAGCAGGGCGGGAAGCTCTCCCGCGAGGTCGACGTGGTCGAGGCCCTCACCGACGAGGGCTGGGCCGTGGACTGGCTCGACCCGCACCACTCCTACCAGACCGGCGAGGCCCAGGGCCTCCGCACCAAGCGCGCGCCCCGCGGCACCCTGAGCCTGTTCCCGATGCCCGACTACCTCAGCGGGCACCTCTGGCCCCGCTGGGCCCGCGCAAAGAGCATGGCCGAGCAGGGCGACGGTCAGGCCGCCAAGCAGGAGCGCCTGCTCATCGAGGCGATCTCCCCCGCGGTGTTCGACGATATCGAGGGCGTCTCCCCCCGTCAGGGCTGGGTGCCCCTGGACCTGGTGGCCGGCTGGCTCTCCGAGCAGCTCAACGCCCGCTACGGCACCGTGGACCTGGAGCGCCGGGACGGGCTCGTGCAGGTCCTCGGGCACGAGTACGACACCATCGGCAAGTCCCGGGAGCTCGCCCCCGAGACCCGCTGGTGCATCGGCTGGATCAACCACGACAAGACCGTCTTCAAGCCCAAGAAGCGCCGCCAGGACAACATCGACGAGATCCGGCTGGCCAAGGCCAAGGAGTGGGAGCAGGCCTTCCGCGCCTGGTGCGCTGTGGATGACGAGCGCAAGGCCTCCATCGAGCACCACTACAACAACGCCTTCAAGGGCTTCGTGCCCCCCACCTACGCTGCCGAGCCCCTCAACGTGGCCCGCTGGGTGAAGGACGGCATCCGGCTGCATCCCCACCAGGTCGCCGGCGCCCGCCGCATCCT
>CAZHIK010001392.1:0-2285 GCA_964532635.1 uncultured Enterobacterales bacterium | reverse complement strand
GTTTCCGACCAGCGTACAGCCGTCGGCCGTGAGTGTGGCGCCGCCATAGACTTGTGCTCCGAACCCGTAGGCTCCGTTCCCGTCGGGCTGGGTGCCCTGGATCGTGGTGCCACCGAGCTCCGCTCGAGTGTCCGGATCGAGGGCGATGACCCCTGCGGAGGCGTTTCCTTCCAGCCTGCAGCCCTGGGCCGAGAGCGCAGCCCCCTCGGACAACTGGATTCCGAACCCGCACGTCCTGTTGCCGTAGGGCAGGTTGTCTCGGATGGTGGCGTCGAGGAGCATGATCTCGGTACCCGCATCCATTGCGACGATCCCTGCTCCCGTGTTGTCCTTCAGCTGGCAGCGCTGCAGTGTGACAGCGGTGGGCGCCGTGATGCTCCAGCGCCACGCGAACAGCCCCATGTTTGCGCTTCGCTCCACGGTTGTGTCGTGAAACCCGACGACTCCAGAGTTGACGAGCACCCCGGTGCTGCTCGACGCTGCCACGGTCACGCCCGAGATCGCGACCTCCCCTTGCCCTGTGGTGATCTCGATCCCGGGCGTGTTCTCGCCACCCACGCTCGTGTCGATGGTCACCAGCTCCCTGCAGCGCCCCGCCAGGTGCACACCCGTGTGGCCCATGGTCATCTCGAGGGCCTCGGGGTAACTCCCCGCCGCCACCGCCACCATCCCACCGCCGCGGCTGCCCGCCAGGTCGAGCCCGGCCTGGATGGAGGTGAGCGGGCTCCCTTCGCTGCCATCATCCCCAGCCTCGGCCTCGATGTCCACGAAGACCGTGCTCTCATCCACCTCGAGCGCCCCCCAGGTCCCGGTGCCGCAAGCCTCGGGGACGCAGGTACCGCGGTCGGCGAGGTAGCCCGGCTCGCAGGCTGGAGGCTCGCCGGTGTCCGCGGGGATCGAGGGCTCGCCGTCGCAAGCGCCCGAGGTCCAGGTCAGGCCGGCCAGCAAGGCTGTGATGGCGGCCTGGTTGCGCATGGAGATTCTCCTCCTGGATGGGGGATTCTCGCACATGGGCGGGGCGGGAGGCCAGCCGGCCTGCTTCGATGATCCGCCGCCGCCGACCGACTCCGATGTGGGCGGGCGGGGGTAAACCCCGCCCCTACATTTCGAGGTGGCTCCGCCGTCTCCACCCCAACAACGGCAGGGCCAGCAGGGTCAGCCAGGCCAGGCCTGTGCCCTTCGCGCTGCAGCCACAGCCGCCGGCTTCCGGGCCGCTCGGCGGGCCGGGCCAGGCCGTGTCGCCGGTGTCCAGGCCGGGGCGCGTGGGCTGGACCTCGCCGAAGTACGGCTGCAGGTCGTGGCCGCTGACCGCGATGTCGAAGCTGTCGGCCTCGGCGGTGGACAGGTCGAGGGTGGCGCGGCCGTTTGCGTTGGTGGTGGTCACCCACTGGCCGCCCGCAGCGGTGGTGGCGCAGACCATGGCGTACCCGATCTTGGCGCCCGAGCCGTCCAGCACATCGACCTCGAGCAGCCCGTCGCGCAGGGTGGCGCTGACCTCGAGCACGGCGGGGGTGGTGGTCCATGGATCCAGGGCGGGGTCGCCCAGGATGTTGAACTGCTCGTAGTAGGCCTGGGTCTGTCCGCGGCCGCCGTAGTGCTCGTTCAGCTCCCACATGCCCTGGGCGAACATGCCCGCCAGCCAGGTCCAGCCGTCGCCGAACCAGGCGTCGTAGACCCGACGCTGCAGGATGTCGTCCTCGTCCCACAGCGAGGAGGTGGAGGAGCCGTAGAAGGCCACCCCGCCGTCGCTGGCCAGGGTCCAGGTCTCGCCGAAGCAGTCTCGGTCGTACATGCCCGTGTCGCAGGCGTAGGACTGAACGATGGGCCACATCTCGCTGTTGCCCAGGTTCATGACCTGGCTGGCCGAGACCTCGGGGCCGTCCACCCAGGCGTTGACCGAGCCGTGGCCCGAGTAGGTCAGCTGGGACAGCCCGGCGTTGATGTCGGTCAGCACCTGCTGGGTGGTGGCCTGGTCCGCCACCACGTAGCGGGTGGTGCTGTCGAAGCCCGCGTCGTCCATCCAGGTGTCGATGCAGTAGTTGTGGGTACCTTCGGTGATGTATGACCGGTCCCAACTGGCCATGAAGGTGGCCCGGGTGATCCAGTCGGAGCCGCTGTCCAGGTCCAGCGTGGTGTAGGCGATGGTCTTGTCCACCAGCAGCTGGGCCTCGCTCGGCGTCTGCACCGACAGGCGCCCGATGTACAGGTCGGGCAGCCAGTCCCCCATGCCGTCCATGGTGGTGTAGTACAGGTCGGTGGCCGAGTAGGAGCGCTGCCCCCTGAAG
>CAZHIK010001391.1:0-2286 GCA_964532635.1 uncultured Enterobacterales bacterium | reverse complement strand
AAGTCAACCTTGAAATTATACAACCAAGGGATTTCCGCGGCAACCCCTTCGGCAGCCTGCGCCCCGGCGAGCCCGGCCGCAGCCGGCTCGAGGTGCAGCGGTGAGGCTCCTGGCGCTGGCGTTGTTCGTCTCGTGCACGAGCACGAGCACGAGCACGAGCACGAGCAAGAGCAAGAGCACGAGCACGAGCACGAGCAAGAGCAAGAGCACGAGCAAGAGCACGAGCAAGAGCAAGAGCAAGAGCAAGAGCACGAGCCCCTCCGCAGAGGGAGCAGCGGGCCGCGTCCGCGCTGAGGATCTCACCTCCATCCACGCCGGCGGCACCCTCACCTGCGGCCTGACCCAGGATCACCGCGCCACCTGCTGGGGGGCCCCTTCGGCCCCGGCAATCGAGGCGCCGACGGTTCCCTTCGACCAGCTGGCCGTGGGCATGCACCACGCCTGCGGCCTCCGCTCCGACGGTGGCATCTCCTGCTGGGGCGAAGGCTTCACGGGCTCCCTGGTGCCCCCGGCCGGCGCCTTCGAGCAGCTCGATCTGGGCCTGGACCGCGGCTGCGCGGTGGCCCGCGACGGCGCCATCTCCTGCTGGGGCTGGCGGGATCCCGCCGAGTCGCATCCGCCCGACGGCCCGTTCTCCGCGGTGGCGGTGGGCTGGACCCACAGCTGCGGCCTGCGCCCGGACGGGGAGGCGGCGTGCTGGGGCGCCGGCGAGGACGGCCAGCTCTCGCCTCCTCCCGGCCCCTTCACCGCCGTGGACGTCAGCGAATGCGCCAGCTGCGGCCTGCGCCCCGACGGCAGCGTCGAGTGCTGGGGCTGCGCCCTCGAGCAAGCCCGAGACGACAAGCCGGGCTCCCGGGCCCCGGACGCCACCGGCTTCCAGGCCATCGTCTTGGGCTACCAGCACGCCTGCGCCATGGACGCGGAGGGTTCATTGGCCTGTTGGGGCCACAACGCCGCTGACCAGCTCGAGCCTCCAGCAGGTCGCTTCGAGTCGGTGAGCGCCGGCTTCTACCACAGCTGCGCCCTCGCTCCCGGCGGCGCCGCCCACTGCTGGGGCTGGGACGCCCTGGTAGGGCTCGAGGGTGGCGGCGGCGCACACCACACCTGCCCCTACGAGGGGCTGGGCATGATCTACATGCGCCAGCAGCGCGCCCAGGATGCAAAGACCAGCTTCGAGCAGGGCATCGCCATCAACCCCGACATCGAGTACCGCAAGTACCTGGGGCTGGCACAGCTGCACATGGCCGAGGGCGACGAGGACGCCGCGATCCCCTTGCTGCGCAAGGCCATCGAGATCTTCCCCGGCGATCCCGAGCCCGCCCGGCTGCTGGCGGAGATCGAGGGCTAGTCCCTGCGGAAGACGGCGATGAACTGCCGGTCCCAGCCTTCGTCGAGACGCTCGAGCTCGAAGCCGATGGTGGCCAGGTTCTCGGCCACTCCCTGCGGGTCCATCTTGTCGGAGCCGTCCTGGATGACGAGGTGCCCTCCAGGGCGGAGCGCCTGGTGCACCGTGCGCATCCATGGGCCGGTCTTGTTGGCCCAGACCTCGGGGCTCTCGGGGTGATCCAGGTCGAGCATGGCGTGGTAGGTCTGAATGAGGAAGGTCACATCGACACCGGCCTCGGGCAGGGTGACGTCGGGACGGGTGGACAGCACGGTCTCGACGCGGGTGTCGGGGAAGCTCTCGGCCCGAGCTTCGACAAAGGCCAGCACCGATGCGTTGATGTCCACGGCGTAGACCTTGCCCTCGGGCCCAACCTCCTGGGCGAAGGGAATGGTGAACAGACCCGCTCCGGCACCGACGTCCGCCACGATATCCCCGTGCTCGAGGGGGACTCGCTCGAGCAGCAGAGGCAGGAAGAGGTCCCTACGGCCCAGCCCGAGGAAGGAGCCCAGGAGCATCGGGTAGATCTTGAAGGTCTGCTCCAGAGAGGGGTCGACGGCCGCACCGCAGCGGGGCCCTACGCACAGGGGCCCGCCGTTGATGGGTTGGTGGGCGTGGCAGCGCAGACGGAAGTCCCGGCCGCCATCGAGACGCTCGTACAGCTCCTCGAAGCTGGTGCCGTCGGAGGGGCAGCTGGGCACCGCGGGCAGGAGGTCGGGGACCAGCTCCGCGAGAGTCTCCGGGTAGAGCCCGTCGTGCCCGGAGCGCCAACGCTCCAGCACGCCCTGGACGTGCATGGACAGGGAGAAGCAGGCGTCCAGCAGCTCGAAGCGGATCACCTCGTCCACGTCACGGGTGCCGAAGTGGAACGCGTAGGCGTCACCGTCCACCAGCCCCTCGTC
>CAZHIK010001390.1:0-2299 GCA_964532635.1 uncultured Enterobacterales bacterium | reverse complement strand
GCCGCCCTGGTCGCCGATCCAGCGATAGGCCGCGGGTGGGGCGACGTCGCGGGTGACGAAGGGCCAGCACAGCTGTCGCGCCTGGTCCGCGAGGTTGGCCCCCAGCACGCCACCAGCCAGCAGCAGCGCACCCCAGGTGGCCAGCCAGTGGCGCGGAGAAGCCGCCATGGCGCGCAGCAGCGGTGCCAGGGCCGCCCCGGCGCAGGCCGAGAGCACGAGGAAGACCATCACCACGATGCGGTAGGGGAACCACAGGCGGTCCAGGAAGGGCACCGTGTTGTACAGCAGCAGGTAGGGATACCAGGTGAGCTCTCGCCCTGGACCGAGGGGAATGGAGGGGCCCAGGCCCACGATGAGCAGCACGACCGCCGCTCCCAGCCAGCGCAGGCGGGCGGGAACCTTCCAGGCCACCAGCCCGATCACCGTCAGCCAGGTGACGTGCCCCAGCATCGGGGCGCCCCAGCGTTCCATCATCCAGTAGCCGTGCAGCTGGGTGGCCACGTTGTTGTGCAGGGTCTCGGGTTGGGCGAACAGGCCGCCGCCTCCGATCAGGCCAGGCACCGCTCCGCTGCTGGCCTCGGCGGCCATGGCCACCACGAAGGGTGCCACCAGCAGCAGGCTGGCGACAGCGGCGAGGGCGTACAGGCCCAGCAGGCGCCGCTTGTCGGGGCTGCGGGCGATGGCCCAGGCCCCCAGCCACACCCAGAGGAGCAGCTGGAAGTGCCCCATGAACCAGTAGACCAGGGCCTGCAACGCGGTGAAGACACCGGCGGCCACCGCGTCGGTCCGGCGGGGCTCGGCGTCCTCGAGGGCCAGCAGGCGGTCCAGGGCCAGGGGCAGGAACCACAGGAAGGCCTGGGTGGGCCGGCCCGCGGTGATCTCGAACAGCGTGAAGGAGCAGGCCTGCCACAGACCCGTGGCCACAAAGGCCGCCACGGTGAGCCGGCCGCTGCCGAGGGCCTGGCGCCACCAGGCGGTGCCATCGGCGGCGCCGGCGAAGCGGGCGGCCAGGGGGCGGAAGGCGATGGCGTTGCCCAGCAGGATCACCGCGATGTAGATCGGCTGGTAGCGCGGGAAGCGGAACACCCACTGGAAGGGAGCCGACAGCGCGGCGTCCACGAAGTTGTTGCCGGTGTGGGCGAAGATGTCCTTGCCCAGCGGGTGGAAGAACAGGTCGGTGAAGCCCGGGTCCCTGAGGTTCAGGATGCAGTCCTGGAACCACCAGTAGAACCACAGGGTGCCGTACAGATCGACGCCGTCGCCTACCACGTGCCCGCTGCGCACCAGGGCCGGCCCGACCCCCACCACGGCCACGGCCGCGTAGAAGCCCAGCTCCAGCCAGCGGGGGACGACGGGATCGCGGGGGGAGGACATGGAGTGGGAGTATCAAGAAACGGCTGCGGCGGGATTTGTCTCGCGCAAAGACGCCAAGTGCTGCACACCGCGACGAAAGATGTCGTGGCGAGGTGGGGGCTCGGTGGCAGCAAGCTTCGTCTGTTGTCTCGCGCAGGAATCGCGAAGCGATGGGCAGGCGCCCGCGAAGCGGGGGTCGCACGGACGCAGAGGGCGCGGAGAGGTGGTGGAGGCCAGTGGCGCTGGAGACCTGGCTGGGGTGTGGTGTTTTGTTTGGCTTCCGCTCCGTGGGCGAGAGGGATGGTGGGACCCGTAGGTCGAGTCCGGCGCTATGTCGCTGGTGGCGGAAGGCTGTGGGAACCGGCGGCGTTGCGAGTACGGAGCGGAAGCCCCTATTTCATCGCTACACCCCTGCTGAACGTGCCGCCCAACACCAGGAACGTCGCTCCCCGCGATCTCTGCGGGGCCGAAGGCCCCTGCGCCTCTGCGCGAGACAAAGAACGCAGCGCCGCGCCATGGCGGTGCTCGGTAGCCACCACCGTCGCTCGTGGCCCTTTGCGCCTTGGCGTCTTTGCGCGAGCTTCATCGCGGTCAGTCTTTGGCTTGCGGTGGCTCGTTATTGAACGTATGTTCAAATCATGTCATCCGGCCGCGCCACCGCCCTCGCCGAGCTGCGTCGTACCCTGTCCGCCCAGGGTGCGCTGGTGGACCCCACGCCTCGGGGGGGCGTGCCTGTGGGCTTCGCACCGCTGGATGCCATCGCTGGCTGGCCGGTGCCGGGGCTGGCCGAGGTGGCGGGCCAGCCGGGCTCTGGCCGCACGGGCCTGCTGCTGCCCCTGCTGGCCCGCACCACCCGCGCCGGCCGCTGGGTGGCCATCGTCGATGTGCTGGGGCGCCTGTACCCGCCGGGGCTGCCCGGGGTGGCCTGGCTTCGGCTGCTGGTGGT
>CAZHIK010001389.1:0-2307 GCA_964532635.1 uncultured Enterobacterales bacterium | reverse complement strand
GACCTGGACCACATTGAGCTGTGATCGCGCGCTCCCGGAGGTCGCCAGGGTGTCGAGGTCCAACCGGGGGCCCCTGCTGCGCGCCTGCCCGGACGCAGCATAGGCCACGGCTTCCCACCCCAGGCCTGCCGCTGAACCGGGACGCGGTGGGCTCGAACCCTTCCGGGCGGCTTCGTTCGCCGCTGCGCGGACACGCTCGTCGTCGTCCAAGGCGGCCAAGAGCGGAGCCTGGCGGTGACTCGCCGGGGCTATTTCCCGTACCCCACCCGTCGATCTTCGAAGGGAGAGGCCACCTCCCGATAGTTGGTGCTCATGCCGTCCACCTTCTGGGGGCCGTAGGCGTACAGTGAGTCCATGGCGGCCAGGGCCTGCTCGAGCACCCTGCGGGCGGCCTCGGGATCACCTGACTGGGCCATCGCTACGCCCTGGACCACGAGCAGCTCTGGGCGCCCTGGGGCGTGGGCCAGGGCCTCTTCCGCGTGGTGACGGGCGAGCTCCCAGCGCGAGCTGCCCAGGGCCTCCAGGGCCAGGGACAGCTGGGCGTCGGCCTGTACCCCTCCCCGCAGGTCTGCTTCGCCCAGCCGGCGAACGAGCGAAGTGAGCGTTCCCCGCCGGCGTTCCAGATCCCTGCCCGCCCAGTGAGCGAAGCCGGCCAGCTCGGCCTGGGAGATGGGTTGGCTGCGCATCAGACGCTCGAGCTCGGGCGTCATGCTCCAGGAGGACAGCGCGTCCATGGTGGCTTTCTTCGGTAGGGAGCGCTCCAAGACCTTCGTGCGCATACGGATGCGCCCATACCAGTGGCGATCCGGATCCTGGACCAGGCGCTCGTCCTCGGTGATGATCCATGTCTCCAGGAAGCGCTGGGCGCCCGGGAGGTGGAAGATCAGCTCGGGATCGCGGTCCTGCTCCAGGGCGAGGCTGGCCAGCTGGAGATGGGCCGTGGAGCGGTAGGTCCGCAGCGAGTGCAGGCCGTAGTAGGCCCACAGGGCCGGCAGGCTCGCTCCGATGAGCACCCCGCACAGCGCCGCGGCGATCCCTGGACCCAGCCAGGCGTGCAGCCGTGACGCCACCCGCGTCAGCCCTGCGATGCCCGCCGCCGCCAGCAGCAGCAGCACCGGCTGGACGTAGAGCAGGTGCTCGGCGTCGAACGCGTCGCGGGTGCCCATGGCGTAGACCGCGGCAAAGGGCAGCAGCACGTGGGTGATCAGCAGCGCGGCGGAGGGGGAACCACGCTGCGCGAGCAGCGCGACGCCGGCGAGCACCAAGGCACCGAGGACCCACGCCTGCCAGCCCGGCCCCGGCCCGTACAGACCGAGCAGCTCCCCGACGAACGCCAGGTCGGCGTGGAGCCGTGGCGTGGATTCGTGACCGAAGCCCACCCCGGGATTGGTCACGATGGAGGTCCAGGTGATGGGCAGGTAGGGCAGGTAGCCCAGCGTGATCACCGCTGTGGACAGGCCGAGGGCCCTCAGCACCGGCCGGACGTGTTGGCGCCGAGCGGCGAGGAAGACCCCCGCGAAGGCCAGGTTGGCCACCACCAGCAGCGCCGCGTACAGCTGGTTGTACAGCGACAGCAGCGACAGCAGGGTCAGGCCCCCCACGGCCCAGCGGTCGGGCCGGCCCAGCAGTCGGTGCAGGCAGAGCATGGTGCCCAGGCCCAGCAGCACCATGAGCGGGTAGAACTTGGCCAGCTGGGACTGGAAGACGTGCATGGGGGCGGTCGCCAGCAGGAGCGTGGCGATCCAGGCGGTAGGGCGATCGAAGAAGCGGCGGCCCACGACCCAGAGCAGGGGCACGGCTGCGATCCCCGCCAGCAGCCCGGGCAGGCGCAGGCCCAGGCCTCCAGGGACCAGCTGCACGCAGAGGCTCTGCAGCACGTAGGTCAGCGGGATCATGAAGATCCCGTGGGCCGGCGGAGGCACCACCAGGTCCACGAAGCTGGCCTGGGCCGCGATGTAGCTGGCGGTCTCGGTGCCCACGAGCGGGCGGCCCGCCAGGTCGGAGAGCCGCAGCACCGCGGCCAGCACAGTGAGGCATGTCACGCCCAGGGCCGTGGCGTAGGCCTCCGACCCCCACCACCGCGGGGGGCTCGACTCGGTGCGGCTCAGGCCCGTCGCCTCCGTAGCAGTGGCACCAGGCCCAGCAGCAGGGCGAGGGTCCAGGGTGTGGCACCACTCCCGCTGGCGCACCCAGGACAGCCGCCGTCGCTGCCGTCACCGGTGTCATCGAGAGGAGGGGAGTCACCCTCAGCGGTGTCGCCGGTGTCCAGGCCCGGGTTCATCAACATGGTGGTGACCCCCGTCTCTT
>CAZHIK010001388.1:0-2310 GCA_964532635.1 uncultured Enterobacterales bacterium | reverse complement strand
GTGGTCGCCGGCTCGAAGATCCAGCAGCTGACCGAGCCCCGTGTGCCTCCCACGCTGGACATCACCCGGCGGCCCGAGCTGGTGGTGGATGATCCCTTCGTGGTGCTCTCCGGTCAGGTCGAGGACGATCGGGGTGTCCAGGACGTCATCGTCTTCCACAGCTGGCAAGACGATCCCGCCCTGTCGCTCCAGGGCAGCTTCCACGGCGGCGCGCCGCCTCCCGCCCTCGACGCGGCGCTCGACGCGCAGCTGGCTGGCGAGAGCAAGGTGTACTACCGCGGCGGCTCCACCGGGATCACGGTGATGCCCTTCACCGTGGAGCAGGAGCTGCGCGAAGGCTCCAACACCTTCGTGATCCTGGCTCACGATGATCAGGGGCTGAGCCTGGCCCGTGCGGTCTCGGTCTACTATGCCCCGCCCGTGGCGGTGGCAGAATAGACCGGCGCTGCGCGGTCGAGCCCGTCAGGCTCCCCGCAGCTGGGCCCGCAGCTCCCCGCGCAGGCGGGCGACGTCCCGCCGGTAGGCCTCCTGTCGGGCCCCGCGGCTGGCGCGTGCTTGGCTCCGGCGGAAGGCCAGGGTGGTGGCGGTCCGCACGAAGGTGTGGTGGTCGACCCCCGGAGGCAGCCAGCCGCGCCGCTGACGGCGCGCGTAGCTGGCCAGGATGGGCACGAAGCGAGGGGGGAGGGTGCCCTCCTGGGCCTCCTGGCGCAGCTCGTCGCGGATGCAGCGGTGCTCCTGCCACAGGCAGAGCTGGAAGGCTCCGAAGATGATGGCCAGCTCGGCAGGGAAGATCAGCAGGTCGGCGACGAAGAGCAATCCACCGGTGCCGAGGAGCTGGTCGGCGGTGATCAGGCCGTTCCAGATGCCGTGGATGGTCATGGCCAGCAGCAGGCCCGTCCCGCCGGCGAGCAGCCGGGTGGGCCAGCCCCGGAACATCGCCCAACCCAGCAGCGCGCCCACCAGGCTGCTGGCGGTGGCGTGCATCAGGGCGCTGAAGAAGGTGCGGATGACCACCGTGGCCACCCAGGTCGCGATGTCACCTTCCACCGCCACGCCTACGAAGTACAGGAAGTTCTCGGTCATGCCGAAGCCGAGGCCCGCGGCCGCGCCGTAGACGAAGCCGTCCGTGGCGTTGTCGAAGTGGCGGGAGCGCAGCACCAGGGGCAGGACCATGGCCTTGGTGGGCTCCTCGACCAGTGGCGCGATCAGGACCGTGCCGGTGTGCATTGCCGCCGTGGCGCCGAAGGCCCAGGTCAGCGGCAGCAGCGCGACGGTGTTGCCCACCAGCGACAGCACCACCGCGCCGATGGCGCCCCAGGCGAAGACGAGCAGCAGCAGCCAGATGGGCTCGCGGTCGTAGCGGTCCAGCCACCACAGCACGCCCAGGAAGCACAGGATCGGCACCCCCGCGCAGAGCACGGAGAGTAGAGTGAGAACGAGGATGAGCACGGGGCGAGAGCGCTAGAAGACCACGCCGGTGGCCATGCCGACGAAGGGCAGGTCGTGCAGGCCGCCCTCGATGCGCAGGTTGGCCCGCTGGTTGAAGTCGAAGCGCAGCGCGACCACGAGATCCACCACCGCCAGCACCGACGGGATGCGCTTGGCGCCATCGCTGCCACAGCCTGCGGCGTAGCGCTCGTAGGCCGGCGCGTTGACCGGGTCGGACAGGGTGCCGTCGCCCTGCTCACAGTACGGGTCGTTGGTGGCGTTGGTGCCGTGGACCCAGTGGTCGAACTCGCCGGTGAGGAACAGCGGCCCCACGCCGCCCCAGAACATGAAGCCCATCCAAGGGGTGATCTTGGCTTCGTAGCCGGGGCCGAAGCCGAAGTCGACGATGCCCAGGCGGGAGGGCACCAGGTACTCGCCGTCGTGGTGGTTTGCGGGTTCTTCGACGTCGTCCCAGTAGCCATCCTCGATCATGTGTCCGAGGTAGTCGAAGAAGACGGTGAAGCACGCCCCGGTCTCCCAGCGGGCCCACCACTCGAGGCCGACGCCCCAGGCTCTGATCTTGGGTCGATCGAAGGTGACGCCCGGGTCGCCCTCGTCGTAGTACCAGATGTCGAGGATGCCGTCTGGAACGGTGAGGTAGCGTCCGCGGAAGTTGATCTCCATCAGGAAGTCCCGGTTGCGCTCGGGACCCGTGGTGGTGCCGGGAGGGGCGGGCTCGGTCTCCTGGCGCTCGAGGAAGCGCAGATCATCCTGAAGCGTGGCGTCTGCGGCGACCGCGCGCCAGGCCCAGGACTGGTGGCTACCCGTGGCCGCGAAGGCTGTGGTGGGGAGCAGGAGCGAGAGGGTGATACAGGAGCGGAT
>CAZHIK010001387.1:0-2311 GCA_964532635.1 uncultured Enterobacterales bacterium | reverse complement strand
GCCAGCGAGCCCCGATCTCTTCCCAGAGAACGACGACGAGGAGGACCCCTTCGGGGACGACTTCGACCTCGACGAGATCGCCCCTGCCCCCGAGCCGTCCGAGGCCCAGGGCGCCGACGGTGCCTCCAAGGTCAAGGCGGGCAGGCGCTCTCGGACCATGCCCGACTTCTCGTTCATGTTCACGGGCTACCACATCTTCATCACCGAGAAGAACAGCGTCCTGTTCGGCCATCGCTACGGCTCCCTGCTGCTCGACGTACACGAGTACCCCTGCGGAGACGACGTTCCTGAAGCCTACACCCGCTTCCTGAAGGACAAGATCGCCGAGCGCTTCGTCCCGCGCTCGGATCTGTCCAGGCCCGTGCCTAAGCACCTCGAGGGCAACGCCCTGGACGTCGAACTCCTCCAACAGGCCTTCACCGGACTGAGCGAGGACGGATCGTGATCCGCACCGGGCTGCGTCTCTCGGCCCTCGCCGCCGCGCTGCTCATCGGCTGTGGGGACAAGGTGGAGGAGGACACCGCCTGGTGGAGCCAGGACGCGCCCGACATCACGGGGCAGTACCAGTTCTTCATCGATGGCGTGAGCTACGGCAGCACCTGTGAGGAGCAGGTTCACTACGTCACCGACTGGATGCCGGGGGCGCTGGGCGTCTCGGGGGAGGAGCCCCTGGCCCTCACCTTCACCTTCTCCGACGGCATGGCCTTCGCGGGGGGAGTGGACTCGTCCTGGTCCTACTGGTTCAGCGGTACAGAGACCTACGACGGCGCCACGGTGGTCGTCACAGGAGCCGGCCTGATCTACACCGATGATACGCAGCGGGGCATCAGCGGCTCCATCGAGGCCGAGGTGGACGACGACGAGTTCACCACCAACAACTGCATCTTCGAAGTTCTGATCAGCGGCACACGCATATCCCGATGATCCCCCTCGCCGGAACCGCCGCGGCAGGCTAAGCGTGGTGCCGCGCGAGACGTGCGCGTCCACGTGATCGTGCCGCCGAGCCCCGCCTCGAACGTCCGCCACTGGAGGTCTGCATGAGGCTCTATCGCACGCGCATCCCCCTGATCGCCCACGCTGTCATCGACAAGCTCTGCGCCGATGGTGACGTCGACGTCGAGCTCGAAGAGCGCACCGAGGCCGAGCAGGATCTGGTCGCCATCATGGAGACCTTCCTGAAGAGGGACCTCGATCTCCGCGACGCTGTCAAAGACACCATGTCCCGGCGCAATATCCCCTACGACCGCTACTCCAAGGTCCGCAGCGAGATCGCCGAGAGCTGGGGACACCCCACGGGTGAGAGCGTCAAGAAGTACCTGTCACGGCAGTTCGTAGAGAACTTCATGATCAGCAACTTCATCCAGGAGGTCTACTCCGACGACGACATGTTGTTCCGCAAGATCCTCGAGATCATCCGGAGCTTCGACGTCGACGAGCGTGGCCTGCGCGACGAAGCCAAGACCCTGGTCAAGAACGTCACCGAAGGCACGGTCGACTACGAGATCGCCTTCGCTGAGGCCCTCAAGGAGGTCAAGCGACGCCACGGTCTGCTGCCAAAGCGCACCAAGTAGCCACGCTGCTGGTGCTGGTGGCCTGTCAGGCCACCGAGGCTCCGCCCCCGGAAGAGCCCACCCGGGAGCAAGCCGTGGCTCTGGCCGAGGCTCGTCCCCCTCCGGCAGAAGCGCCACCCGCGCCCCCTCCAGGCTCCCCCGCCATCCGCGTGGAGCTGCACTTCGACGGCATCGCGCCGCTTCACCAGAGCTTCTTCTCGGACGCCGAGGCCGTGGCCAGGCTGGGTCGTTCCCTGCACGGCCGCCACAGCGATCCGGTGCCCCTCGAGATCTCCTTCGACAGCGACAACCACATCGGCGTCATCCGGCTGCGGATCGACCCGGGCTCCCTGCAGGTTCCGATTCAACGCACGGGCGACACCATTCGCTTGTCGGACCTGGCCCCGATCACGGTGCCCATCGCCGCCTACCGCAGCGAGCTTGCCTCTCGCCTGGACTTCCGCATCCAGAGCTTCCACATCCAGCTGCTGTCGGTGCGCGGTCTGAGCGCCTGTACCATCGAGCTGGCCGGTGAGCCCCCCGACGGACGCAGCTTCTCCCCCTGTGTCACCGTGGGCGGTCGAGAGCACTGCGGCACCGCCACCGACGCCGGCTTCACGTTCACCCCGGATGTGACCGCGGAGCTGGCGCGCTGCCTGGACCTATAGGGTCTTGTCCACCAGCTCGGGATCAACCTCGGCCTCGGCCCCCGTGGGCTCATCCACAGCGAGTTCCTCCACAACGGGCTCGCCCTCGGCGGG
>CAZHIK010001386.1:0-2311 GCA_964532635.1 uncultured Enterobacterales bacterium | reverse complement strand
CTGGATCAGCGGCGTCCCCTCCGGGCTGTGACCTGGGCCGGGGCGGCCCTGGTGGCCAGCGGCACCCTGCTGGGTTGCGGCGACGATGGCGGCGACACCGGCGCGGTGGACCTCTACGGGGCTCCCCCCGTGGAGATCTGCGACGACGGCGTCGACAACGACGACGACGGTGACATCGACTGTGCCGACGAAGACTGCATCGACGATCCTGCCTGCGTCGACGTCGGGCTGTACTCGGCCCCGGAGGCGTAGCGCTACGGTGCCTCGGTCGGGTCCGCTGGCACGGCGGGCCTGGGGGTCTCGGGCGGCTCGGCGGGCTTGGCCGGCTCCTTGCGGCCGCGGTGCAGCTTGGCCCGGTCGGGCGGCGGCGGTGCGGCGTACCAGCGGTCCTTGCGGAAGCTGGTCCAGGTCCAGGGCAGCCACTTCAGCAGGCTGGCGGCCAGCCACAGGGCCCACAGCAGCATGGTGACGCGCCAGGTCCACATGGGGATGGACAGCACCGCGGGAGTGGGTAGGGCGCTGTCGATGCGGTCGGCGAACCACATCAGCTCGGTAGCGCTCGAGCCGTTGCCCTCGATCTGCATGTCGGGCTGCAGCAGCAGGCCCGCGTGGATGGCGGCGTAGAGGCAGATCAGGGCCAGCAGCGTGCTGCCGATCACCGCCAGCTGGGTGAGATCGAAGGCCCACCAGGCCTTGGGGGCACGCTGTCGGCGGAAGCCCACCAACACGAACCAGATGGTCACCAGGGCCGGGCAGACGATGGGTACCTGGGTCATGCCCAGGCCCAGCAGCAACCACTGCCAGGTGCGCAGGGGCGTCCAAGGAAGCCGGGCCAGCAGCGGAGCGGCCACCAGCACCACCAGCACGTAGGTCCAGAACAGGGGCACGGGGCCCCAGCCCGGGCCGACGACGGCCAGGATGCAGCGCTCGGCCGGGGCGTGCATCACCACGCCCACGTTCACTGCGGGGGAGCCCAGATCCACCGCGGGAACGCGGCTGAGCAGGGCGGGATCGTTGGGCTGCTGCCAGGACAGCAACACGCTCTGGGCGCCGGGCTGCAGGGGCAGCCACACCTGGCCGTTCCGCAGCTGCAGGGGGCGCTCGCGGCCGTCGATGGTGACCTGCTGCAGCTTGGCGCCGGGGGGCAGGGTCACGGCCTGTTGGCCGCCCTGGGCGCTGCGCACCACCAGGCCCAGGCTGCCCTCGCCCAGGCGGCGACCCGGGGTCCAGTCCAGGCGGGCCTGATCGATGGTCACGGTCTGGCCTGGCACCGCGTCGGGACGGCTGATGGCGAGGGTGACCGCCTCGCCGGGCCAGGGGAGCCAGCGTGGGGCCCACGCTCCAGCCTGGGCATGGTCGATGGGATCGATGCCGGAGGCCTCACAGCTGAAGACCGGGCTGCAGGTGAGGGTCCAGTGCTCGGTCCAGGGCACGCCCTCGGGGGCCACCAGCTCGATGGTGTCGCGCTCTTCGAGGGTGGAGACCCAGCTGACCACGGGCCGGTTGCGGTCCAGGCCCACCCGGACCCTGCCGTCGCTGACCTGCAGGGACTCGTCGGTGACGGCTTCGCCGGGCAGCATGGGCACCTGCAGGCTCAGGGCCGCGTCGCTGCCGCCGACGCGCTCCACCTCGGTGCGCACGCGCCAGGGGATGCCCAGATCGAGGGTGCGCCGCACCACCAGCCAGGGGGCCAGGTTCTCGCCGTCGGTGTCTGCGTGCCCAGCGCTGGGCAGGGTGCGGTTGAGCTGCACCGTGCGCTCGGCTGTGCCGTCGGGGTGCAGGCCGTCCAGGGTCCAGTCCGCGTTGTCCCACCAGGCTGCGCGCTTGGGGGGGGCGGCGATGGTGAGGGTGACGCTGTCGGCCGGGGGCAAGGGGCCGGTGATCCGCAGTTGGTGGACACCCGGCTCCAGGCGCACGTGCAGGAAGCCGTCGTTCAGGCGAGCCAGGGCAGTGCTGGGCTCGCCATCGATGCTCACGCTCGCCGGGACCCAGGTCCTCGCGGGACCCGGGACGGGCCACGAGCCCGCGACCGCGGCGTGGACCTCGGCCTCGAGCACCAGGGTGCCGCGATCCACCGCCAGCTCGAGGGAGGGGGTGGTGACGCAGTGCTGGCCGCAGTCCGGGGCCTTCGTGAGCCGGGCTTCGAGCTCCTGGAGCAGGGCGCTGTCCGGGGAGGCCATGGCCGCGGGGGAGAGCAGCAGCGCCGCGAGCACAGCCGCGCCGGCGGCGGCAGCGGGGCCCCGTGGGATGCGGAGGGTCTTCAGGCCCGCCATGCGCAGGCCCAGGACCAGCAGCAGCAGCACCCGCAACA
>CAZHIK010001385.1:0-2314 GCA_964532635.1 uncultured Enterobacterales bacterium | reverse complement strand
GGCAACACAGCAACGAGGCGCGGTACTTCGCACTCCTGACCCATCGCCCTGGTCCTCGGCCGCCGCTGGCTGTACGTCGAAGCCCGTAAGAAGCGTGAGGAGAAGGAAGCGGCGTAGGCGGGCTTAGGGCACTGCGCCTGCGGCGCACGCCGACCCCGGGCGCCTTGGACGGCCGCATCCTGGCTTGTGGGGGCGCTGTGGCGTGTCTGTCGAGGTCGAACTCGAGGCCGAGCCTGTGGTGGTGCCGGATCCGCCAGCGTTTCCGGACTACGGGTCCTGATCCGCGGCTACTCCACCGGCTCCAGCTCGAACTCCAGCCCCGAGATGTCGTAGTCGAAGTGGTGGTTGTCGCTGCCGTCCCACCAGGTGTCCTCGCCCATGGTGGCGGTCTTCACCTGCAGTGAGGCGCCTTGGTAGCTCCCGTTGTCCTCGCCATCGACGTCCTCGGCCAGCAGGGGGATGATCTTGCAGCTGTCCCAGTCGTCCCAGGTGATGCTCCAGGCTCCGCTTTCGTCGCTGTGGGCGGCGTAGTAGTCGCAGCTGAACACGCAGATGCGTATGCCCGGGATGGGCAGGGTGGTGGCCGCGTCCCGGACGGTGCCCGCGAAGCTGTACGCGTACATCTCCGCGCCGGTGATGCAGTCGCAGTGATCTCCGTCGTCCTTCGTGGTCGAGGGATCGGAGCCGTCTCCGAGCTTGGAGCAGGCGCTGGTGAGGAAGGCCAGGGCGCAGAGGGCGAGCAGGGTGCTGGAGCGGTGAGAGATCTCGGTGGAGATGGTTGGCAGGGCCATGCTTCCGGTTCCGGTCGAGGGGGCGTGTTCGGACGTCGGAATACGACCGTAGCCGAAGTGGGTGGTCTTCGATGGACCCACGTGCAACGATGGCCTGGTACCGCCATCCTCGGCAGGAGAACCCATGGGGGACTCCGCACATCCGCTCGGGCGCTCGCTGCTGTTCCTCCTGCCGCTGGTGGGCTGCGATAGGGAGCCTTGGACCCCGGGGCCTCCCTGTGAGGTCCACGAGGACGACGGGGGCGGCGCGCTCGAGGTGGGCACGGGCTGTGTGGACGCGACCGTCCTGGGCTCGGAGGCGTACGAGTACCTGGGCACCGAGCTGGCCCCCACCGGCGATCTCTTCGGGGACGGGCGCCCCACCTTCGCGGCCATGCGCCGCACGGGAGGCGATCCCCACCTGGACGGGGTGTCGGTCTATCCGGGGGACATGGCGGGGGATCGGCGGTCGTTCTCGACCCTGGCGTTGGTGCGCACCGTGGACGGCCAGGACTTCGCCATCCAGCTGTCGCCGCGTTCGGGGGATGCCGACGGCGATGGCGTGGACGATCTGCTCTTCGGCATCGACGGCCTGCACGACAGCGACAACGGCGCGGCCTTCATCTTCATGGGCCCGCTGCCTGAGCAGGGCAGCATCGCGGAGCCCTCGGTGCGCCTGGATGGCGAGGACGGCTTCGGCTATGCCGGCCGGGGCACCAGCTTCCTGGGTGATGTCGACGGCGACGGGCTGGATGATCTCACGGTCTCGGACACGAGCTACGACGATGGGTCCATCGACAATGCTGGGGCAGCCTACCTGCTGTACGGTCCGGTGACGGCCTCGGCGGACCTTGGCATCGCTGACGTCAGGATCGTGGGCGGCGGCCACGAGACGGGCGCCACGGGTAGCAGCGCGGGCGACGCCAACGGTGATGGCTACGACGATCTGATGGTCGACACCTACGACGGCAAGCTGCACCTGTTCCACGGTCCCATCCGGGACGCGGCCCGGGCGGGTGATGCGGACGGGCACATCAGCCTGCCGGAGTACCCCCGGGTGGCCGGCGCGGGGGATGTGGACGGGGATGGTGCCGGCGACCTGCTGGTGGGCGTGCCCCACAGCGACGGCTACGCGGGTGAGGTCTTCGTGTTTTCGGGGCGGCTGATCGAGGGCTGGTTCCCCAGGGAAGACGCCATGGCCCGCATCCGCGGCAGCGGGTCCAGCGGCGAGTTCGGCGAGAGCGTCAGCGCAGCGGGGGATGTGGACGGCGACGGGCTGGGGGACATCCTGGTGGGCGCGTACACTGGTGGGAGTGGGGGCCAGGCCTGGCTCTTCCTCGGCCCCGTGAGCGGAGAGCTGCAGCCCCGCGCCGATGCGGACATCCGCTTCGTGGATGGCTCCGAGGACCGCCCAGCAGGTGAGGTGGTGGCCGGGCTGGGGGACCTGGACGGCGACGGCCTGGACGACTTCGCCTTCGCCCAGGACTCGGCCACCGCGGGGCCGGAGAGGTCGGGTGCTCTGTACCTGGTGCGGGGGCGGGAGG
>CAZHIK010001384.1:0-2318 GCA_964532635.1 uncultured Enterobacterales bacterium | reverse complement strand
GTCACGCTGATGATGATGGCGCTGATCCTATGGACCAGCCGTGCTCCGGAGACGCCACCGAACAGCGCGATGAGATCCGGAGCCCAGGAGGCGTCCGCGAACTTCAGGGGCATCCCGGTGAGCACCAACAGGATGAAGCTGATGGCCAACAGCCAGTGCTGGACGCGCTGCCCGACGTCGAGCCTCATCAGGCGTCGGCGCCCCTCGGGATCCTTCATCACGGCCTCGGCCAGGGCCACCAACTGCCGGTGCTCGTCGTCCTCCCGCCGCACCACGTTGTTGAGCTGCTCGAGGATGAGCAGCAGGAAGTAGATGGTCATCACGCTCACGGTGAGGACCAGGAAGAAGGCCATCACGACGTACTCGACGGTCACCGAGCGCGGCTCGAGGCGCAGGTGCACGCCGGCGCTGGACAGCTCCGGCACCGCGTTGGGGTGGCACTCCACGGTGCGGCAGGTCTCGTGCTTCCGAGCCTCGTGGGTCGGGGAGGCCTCGTCCTCCTGGGACAGCACCATGTGCACGTCGCCGTCATCGCTCTGGTGACAGTGCACACAGGTGGCGGTCTCGGTGTCCCCCAGCCGGGCGGCCTTGCCGTGAAAGCTGTGGAAGTAGCTGGTGACCGAGTCGTGCCTCTCCATGTGGTCGCGCAACTCGGGGTTGCTGTGGCAGGTGCCGCAGACCTGCGCCTGCTCGGTCACGTGGCGTGCCGAGGCCAGCCGACCCTGGGTGTGGCGCACGAAGTAGTCGACGTCGACGGGCAGGCCCTCGTCGTGACAGCTCTCGCAGCGAGCGGAGGGCTCGTGGCCCCGGTGGGTGCAGGTGCGGCCGACCTCGTCGCGGAAGCGGGGCTGGTCGTGGCAGTACAGGCAGCCGGACTGACCATCCCGCAGCAGCGGCTCGTCGAAGGGCAGATCGGCCAGGGTCTCGGCGCTGTGGACGCTCCGCTCGATGCGGTCGGCCACCTCCTCGTGGGAGAAGCTGATCTCGGCACCCGAGGGGGAGACCAGGTGACACGTGCTGGTGCAGTCGACCTTGGAGACCTCCTTGTGGGGGATCTCCTCCACCTCTTCACGGGGGTGGCAGTCGGTGCACTCGAGGCGCGCGTGGGGACCCTGGCGCTCGGCGTAGTAGCGCTCCGAGCAGAACAGCAGGCGCAGCTCACCGCTGTCCTCGTCCACCAGGCCCAGGCCGGTGTGGCGATGGCAGGAGAGGCAGCTCTCGGCGTCGGTGGCCAGCAGGCGCGCGCTGTCGGCGAAGGCCTCGCCGCTGGCGCCCGCCAGCACCAACAGCGACACCAGCACCAGGGAGCAGGCGGCGCGCAGCCAGGGATAGGGCGGATGCGTCATGGGGTCTCGCCTCCCTCGGCGTGACAGGCATGGCAGAGGGCGCCGTCCTCGACGGGCAACGCCAGCATGGGCGGGTGCTCGCCGCGCTCGTCGCTGGGCCAGTGTTCGACGTCCTGGAGCTCCCAGCCCTCCCGCGCATCAGCGCGCAGCGCCTGGGCCAAGGTGTGGCCCCGATGCCAACGGCGCGGCAGCTCGGGGGTCTCGTCGTGGACTTCGTGGCAGGACCAGCACTGGACCTCGCCGTCTGTGGGCAGGGCCACCGCAGCGGGCACCTGCTCGAGGGGCACCGCCTCCACCGCCTGATGCAGGTGGGCCTTGGTGCCCAGGTGGGGATGCTCCACGTGACAGGTGGCGCAGACCCCGCCCTCGATCTCCCGCAGGCGGGCGTCCTCGGGGGCGGCCCCCGTCTCGGGCAGCCCGGTGTGGCAGGCGGCGCAGGTGGAGTCGTGCTCGGAACGACGCTCCTCGGGGTGGTGCGGATCCTCGCGAGTGAAGGCCTCGCGGTCGTGACACTGGTAGCAGAACTCCTGGATGCGCTCGTAGCGACCACCCCGAAGGTAGGGCTCGGGGCTGGGCTCGCCAGCAGCGCAGGCCGGCTCGGTGTGGCAGGTCCAACAGCTCACAGCGCCGGCCAGCAGGGGCCAGCCCTCGGCGACCACCACGGCATCGGGGAGCAGCCCTACCGGGTGCATGTCCGCGTCCTGGTGGCACTCGGTGCAGGTCTCCACGATGGGCAGGGCGGCACCAGGCGCCGGCGGCCCAGCCTCGTGGCAGGCCGCACAGGCCTGGGGATCCCCGTGGGGGTCCTCGACCTCGTCCGGGGTCTCCACAGCGACAGCAAGGCCGCAGATCCAGGTCAACACCAGCAGGGCGGCCTTCATTCGATCACCCCGTTCTCACCGTGGCATTCCACGCAGCACACCTCCCCCTCGAGCTCCACCTGGTCCCACAGGGCCAAGTAGCCGACGTCGG
>CAZHIK010001383.1:0-2335 GCA_964532635.1 uncultured Enterobacterales bacterium | reverse complement strand
GTCGAGCTTTCGCACCATCACCACGCTGCTGCGCGCGCAGCACAAGGGCCCCCGGCTGCCGCCCCAACCCATCCCCGCCGCCCACTGGGAGCGCCACATCGACTGCCCCAGCTGCCGGGAGCCCATGCACCTCCACCCCTACTACGGGCCCGGCAACGTGATGATCGATTCTTGCCGCCACTGCTACCTGATCTGGCTCGACGAGGGTGAGATCTCCATCATCGGCATCTCCTGAGGACCCCATGCACCGCTCGTTTTCCCTGCTCGCCTTCGCGATCTCCTGTTCCTGCCCCACCGACGAGACGGAGCCTTCCGGCGAAGCGGCCGCCGTCGATGTCCCGCCAGCGGTGAGGGTGGATCGCCTGCGCGGCACCCTGAGTTCGAGCGGTCAGGATCTGCACCTCGAGCTGTGCAAGTCCGAGCGACCTTCGAAGGTGGTGGGCGGCCAGGCAGAGCTGCGGGAGGTCCTCGAGGCCCTCGAGCACACCGACGATGATCCGCCGGTGCCCGTCGAGGTCATCGGGGCGGTGCGCGATCAGCCCGGCGCCGGAACCATGGTCGCGGTGTCCAGTGTGAACGTGGCCCTGCCCCCCGGCGACGGTGCGCTGTGCGAGTTCGACAGCAGCTACCGCTACCGCGCCCACGGAAACGAGCCCTTCTGGGCCGTCACCGTCCGGGGCGGGCAGATGGAGTTTTCCTCGCCGGACCTGGAGGTCCCCATCGAGGTGCCCGCGGTCGGGGCTCGCGAGCCAGGCTGGAGCGGCCCCATCTGGCGCGGTGAGGCCGACGACAGGCAGATCGAACTGAAGCTCGAGCCGGTTCGCTGCTGGGACGACATGTCGGGTGCGGCCTATCCCTACCGAGCTGTGGCAAGTCTCGACGGGGTGGCGCTCACTGGCTGCGCCTACGAGGGTTGGACCGTGGTGGCCGCGGAGGGTGCCGCGCGCTAGGCTGCGCCGCCTCGAGCCCGAGTCCTCCAGGGGCACGTCGCCATGCAGCACAAGCGCAACTTCAGCATCATCGCCCACATCGACCATGGGAAGTCCACCCTGGCCGACCGTCTGATCCAGAAGGCCGGGTTGGTCTCAGAGCGCAACTTCCAGGACCAGATGCTCGATACGATGGACATCGAGCGTGAACGCGGCATCACCATCAAGAGCAACACCGTGACCCTGCCCTATGTCGCCGCCGACGGGCAGGAGTACGAGCTCAACCTGATCGACACCCCGGGCCACGTGGACTTCAGCTACGAGGTCAGCCGGGCGCTCGCGTCCTGCGAGGGTGTGCTGCTGCTGGTGGACGCGGCCCAGGGCGTGGAGGCCCAGACCCTGGCCAACCTCTATCTGGCCATGGAGCACGATCTCGAGATGGTGCCGGTGGTCAACAAGATCGACCTGCCGGCCGCCGACGTCGACGGCTGCAAGCTGCAGATCGACACCGAGCTGGGCCTGGACGGTGACGAGGCCGTCTGCTGCTCCGCCAAGACGGGTGCGGGTGTGGACGACATCCTCGAGGCCATCGTGGCGCGCATTCCGCCCCCGGAGGGCGACACCACCGAGCGGCTGAAGGCCTTGATCTTCGACGCCCACTACGACCCCTACCGGGGCGTGATCATCGCGGTGCGGGTCTTCGAGGGCGGCCTACAGAAGGGCGACGAGATCCGCTTCATGCAGGGCGGAACGGTCCACAAGGTCGAAGAGGTCGGCCGCTTCCAGCCCCAGCGTACCGCCTGCGAGCGCCTCGAGGCAGGCGACGTGGGCTACGTCATCGCGGGCGTCAAGACCGTGGCCAAGGTCCGGGTGGGCGACACCATCACCCACGAGGGCTGGCCGGCCGACGAGGCCATCCCCGGCTTCGAGGAGGCCCTCCCGGTGGTGTTCTCCTCGGTCTACCCGGTCTCGTCCGACGACTTCGTCGATCTGGCCGATGCCCTCGAGAAGTACGAGCTCAACGACGCCGCGCTGGTCTACGAGAAGGACAGCTCCGCGGCCCTGGGCCTCGGCTTCCGTTGCGGCTTCCTGGGGCTGCTGCACCTCGAGATCTTCCAGGAGCGCCTCGAGCGGGAGTTCGATCAATCCCTGGTCATGACCGCACCCAGCGTGCGCTACCAGATCCTGCTGAACGACGGCAGCGAGCTGAACATCGACAACCCCCACTACTTCCCCGATCCCACCCTCATCGACACGGTGTCGGAGCCCTTCATCAAGGCCAGCATCCTGTTCCCCGAGCGGTACATGGGCGCGGTCACCAAGCTCTGCCTCGAGCGCAGGGGTGAAAACACCCGCTACAACTACCCTGTGCCGGGGCGCATCGAGTTCACCGTCGATCTGCCGCT
>CAZHIK010001382.1:0-2338 GCA_964532635.1 uncultured Enterobacterales bacterium | reverse complement strand
GCTCACCGGGACGCTCAACACCCCCGCCTCGACGGTGGTCTGCAGGTACTCCACCCCACCAGCCCGCAACGAGCCATCGGCCTCGTCAAGGGGCTGCACCACGGGGCCCTCGAGCTGTAGCCAGCCGTGGATGTTGGCGTAGGTGTCCACGCCGTGCTCGTAGCCGGTCAGGGGATCCTCGACGCGCTCCTGGAAGTTGTAGACCGGGTCGTCGTTGATGCCGCGGTTGCTGACCACCAGGGCCGTGTAGAAGTCGATGGCCAGGTCCTGGAAGTCGGTGC
This sequence comes from uncultured Enterobacterales bacterium, assembly GCA_964532635.1. Classification (GTDB taxonomy): domain Bacteria; phylum Myxococcota_A; class UBA796; order UBA796; family JAFGLY01; genus CALDOK01. The sequence continues at coordinate 2,057 of CAZHIK010001382.1, read as the reverse complement.
CAGTGGTGATCTCCACCGACTCCACGCCGGTCTCGGGCACCGAGAAAAAGCTCTTGATCCACTCGATCCCGCCCAGGTCGGTGAAGGCGCCGTCGTCGCCGATGGTCATGCCACCCGCCTGCTCGAAGAGGTAGCGAAGGAACAGGTAGCCCCCGCCGCGCAGGGCGCCGTCGCGGGCCTCGTCGTAGTAGCCCGAGCCCCGGAACAGGTCGTTGAGGCTCACAGCCTGGATGCTGTAGTCGTCGGAGCCGTAGGTGTCGATCATGTCCAGCGCGGCCGCCCAGACGTACTGGTTGCCGTTGTTGTACCCGGTCAAGTCCTGGGCCATCGCCGAGCAGCCCTCGGTGACGTAGATGTTCTCGTCAACGCCGTCCAGATCGTTGAGCAGCACCTTGTGGTAGGCGTAGATCAGGTGGGCCAGCTCGTGGGCGACGGTCTCGGTGATGCCGTTGGCCGACGCGCGGCTGTCGTCGGGATCGTTGTAGCCCAGGTACACGATCTCGTGGCCGTGGCCGTAGCCGTAGCAGCCCTCGGTCACGCCGATGTCGCACCAGGTGACGTAGGCCTGGGCGCCGTACTGGTTGACCGTGTAGGTCATCAGCACCCACAGCTTGCCGTCGCCGTCCACGTCGCTCTCCTCGCCGAACAGCTGCCGCTCGCGGGGCAGCACGATGGCCTCGAGCTGGTCGATGACATCGCCCATCAGCTCTTCGTCCACCGAGCCGAACTCGTTCTCGGTGGTGCGGTCCTCCCAGATGACCAGCTCGTCGGTGACCTCGATGGCCTCGGCCTCGATGTCCACGTAGCGGGTGCCGTTGTAGACCTCGAACTCGAAGGTGTCGCCCACCTCGGTCCGCATGATGGGGTGGTGGCCGGCGGGGATGGGCCGCGGGTCGGGTGGCGTGACGACCCGGGCCTCCGCGGCGGCCGCGCCGTAGCCGTGCTCGGTGCCCTGGGCCTCGTCCTGGCTGGTCAGCACCACCACGTAGGTGCCGGGCTGCACGATCTCGGCCCAGACCTCACCGCCCTCGGTGACCATGTCGGCCACGCCGCCCACCTCGAGGTCGGCGTAGCCGGCCGGGGTGGTCTCGCCGGTCTCGCCGGTGTCGATCTTGGTGTCGTCGTCTTTCTTGCACGCGGTCAGCGCGAGCAGGAACAGGGCGAGCAATGGGCGCATTTAGTCCTCCGTGAACTGCGGGTGCCTCATAGATATCGCAGGCCATGCGAGTGTGACGTGAGGTGGGCTACCTCCCCATCAGCTCCGCCAGGATCGCCACCCCCCTGCGCACCTTGTCCGGCGGCTCGCAGGTGAAGCAGAGCCGCAGGTGGGTCTGCCAGTGGTGGCCGAAGCTGGGGCCGGGGGCCAGCACCAGGCCTCGGTCCACGCAGTCCTCGAGGAAGCCCAGCAGGCCGCGGTCGTCCAGCCAGGGGGCCACGTCGATGAACAGGAAGGTGCCGCCGTCGGGGGGGGGCACGCCAAGCCGGTCCGCCGCGAGCACACCCTCGCGCAGATAGAGCGCGCGGGCCTCGGCCAGCCAGGGTTCACCTCGCTCGAGGGCAGCGAGCCCTGCAGCCTGGGCCGCGGTGGGCGGGTTGTAGATCAAGTGCGTGGCGATGCGCCGTGCCTGCCGCACCACGGGCTCGGGCCCCACCAGCCAGCCGCAGCGGTTGCCGGCGTGACCGTAGGCCTTGGAGAAGCTGTGGGTGGCGATGGTGCGCTCGGGGGCCAGGCTGGCCATGGGGATCCAGGGCCCGGCGTAGGCGTAGTGCTCGTAGACCTCGTCGGCGAAGATCCACAGATCGTGGCTCCGCGCCAGCTCGGCGATGGCCTCCATGGTGGCCCGGGGCAGCAGCACGCCGCTGGGATTGTTGGGGCTGTTCAGGTACAGCGCAGTGGTTCGCGGGGTGATGGCCGCCTCGAGGGCCGCCACCAACGCTTCGGGCTTCCGCGCAAGCGCCATGACGGGCACATCCACCGGCACTGCACCCCGGCTCTGCACGATGCCGCGGATGAGTGGCCAGTAGGGCGAGCAGAGCAGCACCTCGTCGCCAGGATC
>CAZHIK010001381.1:0-2340 GCA_964532635.1 uncultured Enterobacterales bacterium | reverse complement strand
CATCAAGATGTTCCAGGATCAGGTCTACATCTTCGAGAAGAACGCGGAGCACAAGGGCTACGTCGGAGAGATGCCGCTCATCGAGGCTGTGCGCAAGTACAACCCGGAGGCCTACGCGCAGCTGGTCGACAAGCTGCCCGACGTGATGGCGACCAAGCTGGGCATCGTCAAGCCTCCGCTGGAACCCCTGGCACCGCCGGCGCCCATGGCCCCCAAGGCGCCCAAGAGCGCAAAGCGTCCTCCGCAGGTCGAGGCCGACGACGACGAGTTCGACACGCCAACACCCACGGCGCGGCACGACGCCAAGACCATGCAGATGCCCGCGGTCACCCCGGCCATGCTGGCCAGGGCCACCGGCCATGACCCACGCGGCGGCCCCCTGAAGGGCCCGGCCAAGTCCCGCGCAGCGGACCACACCAAGGCCTCGCTCCACCGCGTAGCGGGCACCAAGCGAGACGAGCAGATCCTCGTCAAGCAGGGCCCCGGCGGCGAGAAGGTCCCGGTGAGCAACAAGGTCGAGCACACCAAGAAGCTCAACTACGGCTGGCAGGGCTCGGTGGACGAGCAGGGCGTCTACGTCGTGCGCAAGGCCATTCAGCTGGTCAACAAGGGTGGCGATGTCGACAAGGTGCGCCGCGAGATGCTCGCCGCGGTCGAAGAGCACTTCAACCAGCCCGGCCACACGGTGGACGTCAACGGTGTGAAGCGCCAGATGCGCGTGATCATCGACTTCGTGGACGACGTCAAGAAGGCGCCGGCCGATTCATCGCCAAAGAAGATCAACGTGAAGAAGGGTCGGGGTCGCATGAACTCCGGCAACTTCTACGACAAGGGCTCCTCGAACCCGGCCGACTTCGCCCTCCGCAAGCTGGTGCTTGCTCACGAGCTGGGTCACGCGATCTTCGGCCTGACCGACAACTACCTGGACCGAGGCAAGAAGTCCGGCGTCAAGGGCCAGAAGATCGCGTCGAAGCACCGCTACCGCCAGGACAGCCTGCACCGCGTGGCGGATCAGGGCCTCATGGATGGCCCCCAGCGCCACTGGAACCGCCACGGCAAGCACACCGTCCAGGCTGGTCAGACCTGGCAGAAGATCGCCCAGGAGTTCGGCTCAGGCCTGAAGCACTTCGGTGCCGGCCGCAGCCCAGCCAACAAGACCGAGAAGCTCAGCTGGTTCGCCAAGGCCCTGGACGCGCTGCCCTACCTGGGCAAGCTGCGCAAGCAGAAGCGCGACGCGGCCAAGCTGATCCCGTGGCTGCAGCGCACCAACCCGCACCTGCTGGACCCGGGCACCGGCCGCATGCGTCAGCTGCGTCCCGGCGACGAGCTCAACCTGCCCATGATGACCGCCAAGACCGGCGTGGGCCTGACCGAGTCGAACATGGACCAGATCTCCTGGGCCATCAACAAGGGCATGGCCGGTCAGCGGGCCGACTTCCAGCTCGGTGACGGCGGCCTGGTGGACCAGGTGACCCGTCGGGCCAAGCAGGCGCTGACCGCTCACAAGAGCAACGCCTCGAGCGGCGACGACTGGGCTGCAGCCTTCAAGCTGCAGGCAGCCGTCGACAACGCAGAGGAGCGCGGTGGCGGTGGCGGCCGACGCAAGACGGCCAAGCTTCCGGCCCAGCGCTCCGGCGGCACACAGGTCATGCCCGCGGTGGACGCCAGCCCCACGACCACCCGCAAGACCCAGGAACTGCCCGCCGTCGGCGCACGCACCACCTCCAAGGGCGCCAAGACCAGCAAGCTGCCCAAGCGCCACCACGACGAGGTCCCCACCCACGATCAGCCCACCATGATCATGAAGGCCTTCGATCCCAAGGAGGCCTCACCCACACAGCAGGTCCAGCGCGCGCCCAAGCGCCTGCGGGACATGCTGCCTCCCGACGACGCGCGTGTCCTCGAGACCGGCGATGCAAGCCGGGCGGTGGACATGTTCGCCGACGCTCGCCGGCGCCAGGCCGTGGCTCGCAGCTTCGCGGGCAGCGAAGGCAACACCGAGCGTCGCGACAGCTTGGTGGACGAGCTCCTCGGTGGCTTCGGCGGCAGCTTCCGCCTGGCCCACGCCACCTTCGCCACCGGCGACGCACACAGCGTGACCCAGGCCCTGGAGCGTCACCGCAGCAAGCAGCTCGACGGTGTGATGCAGGATCTACAGCAGGCCTTCCCCGGCGTGAAGGATGCAGGTATCTTTGATGTTTTTCAGCGAGTACTGAAGACCGGAGAACCCGAGCACCATCCTGAAACCTTCTATAAGGATAGCAGAGTAGAGGGTTGGAGGGAGAACTTTGTCTACCGGCTGCCTACCAACGAGATTGTGGCGGTGTACGATGACGTAAC
>CAZHIK010001380.1:0-2340 GCA_964532635.1 uncultured Enterobacterales bacterium | reverse complement strand
GATCCACATGCACGTCCCGCTGCTGCAGGCCGTCGTCCAGCACGCAGAGTTGGGCTTTCCCTACCGGGATCCCACCGGCGGGTTCAAGTGCTGGCGCGCCCGCTGCCTGGCCGGCATCGATCTGCAGGAAGTAGGCTCCGAAGGCTACGTGTTCCAGGTGGAGACCACCTGGCGCGCCTACCGGCGCGGCTTCGCCATCGTGGAGGTCCCCATCGTGTTCACCGAGCGCGCCGCCGGTGCCAGCAAGATGAGCGCTGGCATCGCCCGCGAGGCTGCCTGGCGCGTGCCCTCCCTGCGCCTGCAGCGCTAGCCCATGTCCGACGCACCCACCTCCTCGACGCGCCCAAAGCTGCGGGTGTTGGCGGGTGGGCGTGGCCTGCCCGACGAGGGGCCGGACCCCGAACGCGAGGGCTCCTGGCTGCGGCGGGCGGAGGTCTGGGGACCCGCGTTGGCGCTGCTGGCCGCCCTTGGGGTGCTGCGCCTGGTCCTGGCCGGAGCGCCGGGCCTCGCGGCCGATGAAGCCTACTACTGGGTCTGGGGTCAGCACCTGGACCTTGGCTACTACGACCACCCGCCCTTGATCGCCTGGATCATCCGAGTGTCCTCGGAGCTGGTGGGCCACAGCGAGCTGGGGGTGCGGGCGCTGTGCGTGATCCTCGGTGTGGGAGCCGTGGCTCTGGTGGCCGCCAGCTCCCGTCGTGCCTGGGTCACCGCCATGGCCCTGGCCAGCCTGCCGCTGTTCGCCCTCGGGGGCTTGCTGGCCACCCCCGATGTGCCCCTGCTCTTCGGCTGGGCCCTGTGCTTGGCGGGATTGGTGCGAGGCGGCCGCTGGTGGCTGCTGGCCGGCCTGGGTGCCGGCCTGGCCATCCTGGGCAAGCACACCGGCCTGATGCTGCTGCCCCTGATGCTGCTGGCTCGGCCCCGGAACCTGCGTACCCGCTGGCCCTGGCTGGGGCTCGGGGTTGCGTTTCTGGTGCTGCTGCCCCACATCGCCTGGCTCGCTGGCCACGACTGGGTCACGCTGCGCTTCCAGGCCGGCCACGGCCTGGGGGTGGGTGGGGCGGTCCAGGCCACTCGGCCCGGGCTGGCGGGCCTGTTGAGCTTTCTGGGTGGTCAGGTGGGGCTGGTGAGCCCCCTGCTGTTCCTGTGCTTCGCGGCCTACTGGGCCGTGGGCTGGATGGACCGGGGTGTGGTGCGGCTGTGGTGGCTGCTGTCCTTCCCCGTGTTCCTCTTCTTTGCGCTGGCCTCTCTGTTCGCCCCCAGCGAGGCCAACTGGCCCGCACCGGCCTACCTGGCTGCGGCAGCGGGCATAGCTCACATGAGCGCCCGCTGGCGGCGCATCGCATGGGTGGGCATCGGCTTCGCGGCGGTCAGCTCGGCTGTGCTCACGGTACACGCCCTACGCCCCCTGTGGCCCCTGGCCAAGGATCCCACCCTGTCGCTGGTGGGTGGTGAGGTGCTGGGAGAGGCTGTGCAGGCCTGGGGCATCGAGCCGGTCTACACCAGCCGCTACCAGGAGGCGTCCTGGATCCGCTTCTATGGCGGCATCCACGCCGAGGTGATGCCGGGTACGGGCCGCGCCAGCCAGCTCGACAGCCTGCCGCGCTGGCCCGCCCCTGAGCGCGCGCTCTTCGTGCGCCCCTGGCGACGCAGCCCACCCCACAAGGTGGAGCCCTATTGGGGAGACCGCGAGGGTCCCAACACCGTGGTGGCCCCCGATGTGCTGCTGCGGCGGGCAGGCCACTGGCAGGTCTATGAGCTGAAGGACTACCAGGGCGGCCTGGGCCACGATCTGACCGAGGGAGGTCGGGAGTGAAGCCTTCCACGCGCCGCTTCCTGGATCTGTTCCGACCCCACCTGGGGGGCCTGATCCTCGGCACCGTGCTGCTGGTGGTCGCCGCCAACATCCCCACCGCCATCGTGGCCCTGGTCAAGTTCGTGCTCGACGACGTGCTCATCGAGCAGCGCCACGGGGCGCTGGTGGCCATGCCCTTCGCGGTGGCTGGTCTGTACGCCCTGAGCGCCGGGGTCAACATCGGCCGAGGGCTGCTCACCAAGAGCATCGCCTTCAGGGTGGTGGAGAAGCTCCGGGGCCAGCTGATGCACCAATACCTGCGCCTGGGGGTGGCCTACCACCAGTCCACCCCCACCGGGGAGCAGGTCAGCCGATTGGCCAACGACGTCAACAACGTGCAGTACGCTGTCTCCGGCTTCGCTACTGCGGTCCAGAAGCCCATCACCCTGGTGGGCCTGCTGGTGGCGGCCTTCGTGCTCAACCCTCTGCTGGCCCTGGTCTCGGTCTGTGTGGGAACAGGCGTGGTTGCCGCGGCAGCAGATTCG
>CAZHIK010001379.1:0-2344 GCA_964532635.1 uncultured Enterobacterales bacterium | reverse complement strand
GCCCGGACGGACAGCTCGTGCACGCCCCGGTGCACGTTGCTGACGTCGTAGCGCAGGTGCCGCTCCATGGCCTCGATGACCACCAGGGGCTTCTGGGTGGTGGCGGCGTTGTCCAGGTAGACCAGGGGCTGGCCGTTGACCTTCTGGGCCAGGGTGGGGAACTTGCGGCGCAGGCCCCTCAAGCCGAGGGACACCGCGGGCGAGCTGTTCAGGGCAGCGTAGGCCATCAGCGTCCTCCCTCGAGGGCCCGGTTCAGCCAGCGGGCGACGGCCGCCTGGGCATGCTCCCGGACCTCGCCCTCGGGGAACAGATCCACGATCTCCCCGGTGAAGGCCTCGAGCAGCAGGCGTCGGGCCTGGGTGGGGCCCAGGCCCCGCTGGCGCAGGTAGAACAGGGCCTCATCGTCCACCTGACCCACGGTTGAACCGTGGGTGCACTTGACGTCGTCGGCGTAGATCTCGAGCTGAGGCCTGGCATTGGCGATGGCGTCCTCGCTCAGCAGCAGCGCGCGGCTGCTCTGATCGGCCTCGATGCCCTGGGCACCCCGGGCCACGCGCACGCGACCGTTGAACACGGCCCTTGCGCGGTCCGCGAGCACGGCCCGGAAGGCCTGCTCGCTGGCCCCACCCGGCTGGTCGTGATCCAGCCAGGTGTAGAAGTCCTGCACCTGCTCACCCAGCCCCAAGGCCAGACCGGCCAGCTGGGTCTCCGCCTCGGTGCCGCGCTGGTGCACACGCAGCTCGGTGCGCCCCAGGGCGCCGCCGACACTCAGGGCCTGCAGGTGGTAGGCGGAGCGCTCCCCCTGGTACACGTGGACCATGCCCACCTGGTGGCTGTGCTTGCCCGCCCGCTGCAGCCGGCTGTGCAGCAGCTCGGCCTCGTCGCCCAGGTCGAGGGACAGCACCGAGTCGCTGAGGTCCTCTCCCTCGAACAGGGCGATGGTGACGTGATCGTCGATCAGCTCCACCGCAGCACCTTCCTCGACGATGACGATGTGGCGCAGCCAGCTGGCGCGTCCGCCCCCGGTGCTGACGGTGACCAGGTGCACGGGGTGCTCCACCACCACGCCGGCGGGGACCCGCAGCACCATGCCGTCCTGCATCAGGGCGGTGTTGAGATCGAAGAAGGCGTGCTCGCCCCGCTCGGGGCGCCGGGCCAGCCACTTGGCGATGCCCACGGGATCGTCGATCAGGGCTTGCTTCAGGGTGGTGAGCACCACGCCCTCGGGTAGGGGCTGTCGCAGCTCGGCGGCCGCCACGAAGCCGCCGTCCACGAAGACCAGGCGATGGGCGCCGGGGATGGACGGGTAGGCCCCGCCGATGGGAGGCACCACGGGCAGGCAGGACTGAAACTCCGAGGCGGCGATGCCGGCCGTGTCGGTGTTCTTCCAGTCCTCGTCGCGGCGGGTGGGGAAGCCGCGGGCCGCGAAGCGCTCCAGGGCCTGGCCCCGCAGCTTCTTCATCCAGGGCAGCTCCGCACCGGCCAGGCGGCCGCAGTTGCTCTCGAGAACGGAACGGTAGTGTTCGACCATGACGGCCCCCGGGTTCAGACGGCCTGTGCGGCGGCCTTGGTCAGGCCGGCTTCCTGGAGCAGGTCGGCGTAGCCGTCCTGTTCGAGCTCGGCGGCCAGCTCGGGGCCCCCGGAGCGGACGACGCGACCCTCGGCCAGCACGTGGATGCGGTCGGGCTCGAGATGGTCCAGCAGGCGCTGGTAGTGGGTGATGACCACCATGGCGCGGTCGGGGCTGCGCAGGGCCTGGATGCCCTCGGCCACCTGGCGCAGCGCGTCGATGTCCAGGCCCGAGTCGGTCTCGTCGAGCACCGCCAGGCTGGGCTGCAGCAGCGCCATCTGGAAGATCTCGTTGCGCTTCTTCTCACCGCCGGAGAAGCCCTCGTTGAGGCTGCGCTGCAAGAAGGCCTCGTCCATCTTCACCAGCCTCAGCGCCTTGCGGGCTTCGACCAGGAAGTCGAAGGCGTCCAGGGGATTGCGCCCCCGGTGCTCCCGTACGGCGTTGACCGCGGCCTTGAGGAAGCTGGCCGTGGAGACCCCCGGGATCTCCACCGGGTACTGGAAGCTCATGAACACGCCGTCACGGGCGCGGTCCTCGACCTCCTTGTCGGTGATGTCCTCGCCCTTGTAGGTGATGGAGCCACCGGTGACCTCGTAGTCGGGGTGGCCGGCCACCACCTTGGCCAGGGTGCTCTTGCCCGAGCCGTTGGGGCCCATGACGCCGTGCACCGCGCCGGGCTTCACCTGCAAGCTCAGTCCCGACAAGATCTCGTTGCCGTCGATGGCCACGTGCAGGTCTTCGATCTCCAGCATCGCTTCGCCTCGCTTTGAATTC
>CAZHIK010001378.1:0-2344 GCA_964532635.1 uncultured Enterobacterales bacterium | reverse complement strand
GGCCGTGCAGGCCACCCGCGGAGGCTGGCTCCCGGTTCTGTCGCCTGCTCCAGGGTGTTGCCCACGGGACCGAAGAAGATGATCGCCAGCCCGATCAGCTCCACCAGCCCGAAGATCAGGGTGAGGGGAGGGCGGCGTGAGGCGAAGAAACGATCCGACAGCCAGCCATAGGCCACGCAGCCGCCGATGCCCGCGAGGGTGTTCAGGCCGATCAGCCCGCCCGCTTCGGTGAGCGACAGGCCGTGGTGCTCCTGAAGGTACAGGATGCCCCAGTTGTTGATGGCGTAGCGGGTGACGTACATGGTGGCTGTGGACAGCCCCAGCACCCAGATGACCGGGCTCCTGATCATGGCCAGCTGGGCGTCCCACACCCCCAGGTCGGCCTTGGCTTCCGGCGGTGGATCGTCGGGTCGGGCTTTCCACTCCTGCACTGGGGGCAGCCCCACGGTCGTGGGTCGGTCCCGCAGGAAGACGTACATCAGGGCCGCGGCGCCCAGGCAGACCAGGCCCGGCCCGATGAAGGCCGAGTTCCAGACGGTCAGGCCCACCAGGGTGGCCGTGCCGAAGTAGGTGAGCCCCTCGCCCACGGAGTGGGCCGTGGACCAGATGCCGTAGATGGTGCCCCGCTCCCGGGTGTGGAACCACTGGGTGATGGAGACCACGCTGGCGGGCGCCCCGAAGCCCTGGAACCAGCCGTTGAGCGCCCACAGCGCTACCGCCACCCACACCAGGGTGTTGAAGCCCATGAACAGGTTGATGACCGCCGAGATCGCCAGCCCTGTGGGGATGAAGCGCCGCACGTTGACCCGGTCGGACAGGGCGCCGTTGAACAGCTTTCCCAGCCCGTAGGCCCACAGAAACGCCGCGCCGATCATGCCCAGGTCCTGAGCCGAGTAGATGCCCAGATCGATGAGCGGCTTCTTGACCACCGCCAGGCCCAGGCGGCAGGTGTAGGCGAAGCCGTAGCCGAGCAGCAGGGTGGTGGCGACGGACCAGCGCAGCTGACGATAGCGGCGGTCGATCTCGGCCTTGTCGTTCAGGCGCGGCGCATCGGGGCCGGGCGCGAAGAAGCGGAGCGGGTTCCAGCGCGCGGGCAGCTGCGACAAGGGGCCTCCAGCGGTGGCGAAGCTCGAGCGGACAGCTCTCGCTACCGAGTGCCTATCAAGGCCAGGGCACTTCGGCGTTGTCGCCTGCCCTTGACTCGAGTCAAGGGCGTGCCCCGATGTCGTGTGCAGGCTCCCATCGAAGGCGCCACCCACCCACGGCGCCGGGAGCGTGAGCATGAAAGTCCGAGTCATCCCCGAGGAGTGCATCGCCTGTGGGCTCTGCGTCGACATCGCCCCGGAGGTCTTCGAGCTGAACGATGACTGCGCGGTGGCTGTCCAGGAAGAGCCCTCCGCAGCCAACGTCGAGCCCGCCCGTGAGGCCGCCGAGGGCTGCCCCACCGCGGCCATCGAGATCGAGGAATAGCGAGCGCCGCGGTGCTCGAACCCACCGTACCCGTCAACCCGCTCGCTTCGCTCGGGGTGTGACGGTGCCCGTAGTCGCGCTGGGTAGCGCGACTACTCGTAGTAGACCAGCTCCCAGGCGTCGCCATCCAGGGTGAGGGCGATGGGGCCCAGCTCCCGGGCGAAGATCCACTCGCCACTCACGCGGCCGCTGGGGACCGAGGTGCGGGTCGCGAGGGAGAAGGTGCCGTAGTAGACGGTCTCGTCGCCCATGCTGACCACCGTGGTGCCGTCCTGCTCGGCGCCTTCGGATAGCTTGGCGGGCAGCACGGTGGTGCCGTCGATGCTCAGGCCGTCTTCGTCCGAGAACGACACGGTCTCCTCGCTGACGGATTCTGTCCAGCTGGGCCCCTCGCGGAGCTCCCAGCTGGAGGCCAGCACCTCGATCATCAGGAAGGGGCCTTGATCCGGGGCGGCGGCCGGGCCGTACTGCAGCCAGCGGCCTTCGGCGGGGACGTAGTCATTGGCGTTGAGGCTGGCCTCACCATCGGGGCCCAGATCGGGACCGCAGGCGGACAGCAGCAGCAGGACGTGCAACAGCAAGGCGCGCATCACTCCACCCACACCGGCACGTGGTTGTTTTCTCGTATGTCCTGGCCCACCAGCCAGAACGCCGGGCTGGAGGGGTCCTGCCCTTGCTCGGCCAGGGCCGGGTCGAAGCTGGCCACCCAGACCTGGGGCTGTCCGAAGGTGACCTGGTAGCCGTAGTCGCGCTTGGACGAGAAGGTGACCCACAGGATGTCGTCGTCGGGCAGCGGGCTCCAGCGGGGCCAGGAGTTGGTGAGGCCCGAGTCCTTGTTGGCGGCATCGAGCGCCACCGGATCGCCGCCTTCCGG
>CAZHIK010001377.1:0-2349 GCA_964532635.1 uncultured Enterobacterales bacterium | reverse complement strand
TTCTCCTTGTATTGGGTGAGCTCTTCGTAGAGCTGATCGAAGGCCCTCTTCTGGACACTCTCTTCCTTCTTGCGCTTCTCGAGCAGCTTGCGGATGCTCCCAAGCGCGCTGGCTAGCTCTTCGCGAGTGACCGCTTTGGACTGCTGGCTGTTGCCACCGCTCATCGTGACTGCTCCTAGGGCTGGGCCAGCTCGGTCGCCAGGTTGATGAAGGTGTCCTCTAGGGCGATGGACTCGTCACAGAAGTGGAAGTCCGAAGGGCTCGAGGCCAGACTGCGGAGGAAGCTCTGGCGTACCTCGCGGCCCACACCGATGCTCACGATGCGTCCGCCCGAGTTGCGGATGCGGTGGGCCTCGGTGATGGTGTCGTGGGGGTTGTCGGGGTGACCGTCGGTGAGCACCACGAACACGCGCTGGATGCCGGCCTTGGGGCGAACCAGCCTGCGGGCGGCGTGGAGCGCACCCGACAGCGGCGTGGAGCCGATGGGTGTGAGGTGCTGGAGGGCTTCTCTGAGGCGATCGGGATCGGCGGTGGGGGGCGTGAGCACACCACCGGGGAAGGCGATGACCGCGACCTGGCGCCCGGGGCGGAGGGTGCGCTCGATGAAGGACAGCGCCGCGCGCTGGGCGTCGGTGATCTTCTGTCCGTACATGGACCCCGAGCAGTCGATGAGCAGGGTGATGTGCATCGGGATGCGGTTGTGGGCGAGGTCTTCCAGGGTCAGCAGGCCCGCGGACAGGCGGTGGGCGAGGGCCTGGCCCGTGTTGAGGTCCATCGCCTCGACCTCGACGATGCCGTTGACGTTGTAGCGGAATGTGACGCTCAGGCGGGTGGCCCCCATGGGGCGAGGTGGAATCCCGTAGAACTCGAAGTGGCCCAGGACGTTGCACTCCATGGGATCGGGATTCTCGCCCTGGACGAGCCAGAGGTCCATGGTGGTCTGGTTGTCGTAGGTGGTGACGTAGTCGTCGCGGGTCTGCTCGCAGGGGATGCGGCTGTTGCGGCCGATGATGCGGCTGTTGTGCAGCTTGCCGTTGCGGAAGACCACCATGCCCAGGGAGTGGCTTGTGACGTCGTGGGTGCGGATGTCGATAGGCGGCGCGTCGCCGGTGAGGCGGGCGGCCTCGAGGGCGGCGGTGAGCGCCGCGCCCATGGACACGCACTCATCGGGGTTGATGTCGGTGGCCGGTGCCTTGGCGAAGAGCCGCTCCACCATGCGACGGACCATGGGCATGCGGGTGGAGCCACCCGCCAGCAACACGGTGTCGATGTCGTCGGTGCTGTACTTGGCGTCGTCGAGCACGTCGCGGGTGAGCATCTCGCAGCGGCGGAGCAGGCCCACGGTGAGGTCCTCGAACTGCTCCCGGCTGACCGCTGCGCGGAGGATCTTGCCCTGGTAGTCGTAGAAGATGTGGACCTTGGGACGCCGGGAGAGGCTGATCTTGGCGCTGACGCACTTCTGCCTCAGGTCGTGGTAGGCGGCGATGTCATCCAGCGGGTCGAGGCCGTGGCGCTCCTGGAACTGCTTGGCCACCCACTCGATGAGCAGGTCGTCCCAGTCCTTGCCACCGAGCTGATGGTCGCCGTTGGTGGCCACGACGTTGAGGTCGCGCCCCTTGATGTTGACGATGCTGACGTCGAAGGTGCCGCCGCCGAGGTCGAAGACCAGAACCTTGCGGTCCTTGCCCATGTTGGACAGACCGTAGGCGAACGCCGCAGAGGTGGGCTCGTTGACGAGCTTGAGCACCCGCAGGCCCGCCATCTCGCCGGCCATCATGGTGGCGCGGCGCTGCTTGTCACCAAAGTAGGCCGGCACCGTGATGACGGCTTGTTCCACCGGATGGCCCAGGCGCAGCTCCGCGTCGTGCTTGAGCTTGGCCAGGATGAAGCTGGACAGCCGCTCGGGGTTGAAGGCTTCCTCGCGGTAGTGGAAGGCGTAGTCCTCTTCGCCCATGTGGCGCTTGACGAACTCCACCACCTGCTCCGGGTAGACCACGGCGCTCTGCTTGGCGTAGTTGCCGACGATCACGTCGTCTTTGTCGAAGAGGATCACCGAGGGCGTGAGCCGATCGCCTTCGGCGTTCGGCAGCACCTCGGGCACGCCGTGTCTGTTGACGTGCGCTACAGCGCAGAAGGTAGTGCCCAGGTCGATTCCGACGGCCTTGGTCGTCATGGTGGTGCTGCCTCCCAGAGACTCTGCGGCCGGCGCTTCCTGGCAGGGGAGGACCGGACCCGTCGCGTGATCAGCTACTATAGCTGCTCTCATAATTCTATCACTTCGACCGGCCCGAATCCGACGCGAGGCGAACATGGATCTGGTCTTGGCCAGCGGCAGCGTGTGGCGCAAGG
>CAZHIK010001376.1:0-2351 GCA_964532635.1 uncultured Enterobacterales bacterium | reverse complement strand
GGTGGGGGCCTGGCTGGCGGCCTTGGGAGCCACCGGCGCCGACCGCGCCCAGTTCTTCGTGCTCCGGGGTGACGACGCGGGGATGCACGGAGGCATGGGCATCCCTCTGCGGGCGGACCTGGGCTTCCGGCACGAGCAGGGCTGGCTGATGTGCGCGGAGGGCGGCGGCACGTCGCGATCCCGGCTGCAGAGCATGCTGGGATGCACCCCCGTGGAGGGCGAGGCTGAGAACTGGTGGTGGTGTCCGCGGGAGTAGGGGCAGGACGTTTGACCCCCCCGTGCCCCCGGCGCATTTCGCGGCTTTGGATACGGCCTTGGTCCACCCCAGCAGGAGTCTCGCCATGACCTCTCACACCCCCGATCCCAACGGCCGCTGGTTCTGTGAGCGCTGCCAGGCGCGCTATGCCGTGCCCGGTGACTGCGCGTCCTGTCCCGACGAGCCGCTGCTGGACCTGCACGACGAGGACACCCGCATCGCCATCGAGGAGATGGACTCGTCCCGGCGGCGCAAGCGCCACGGCATCCTGGGCCTGGTCGCCCTGGCGGCCTGCTTCCCCCTGGTGCTGCTGGTGGGCATCATCTCCACCAAGCTGGGGGTGCTGGCCTGGATCGGCGCCACCACGGTGCTCACCGGCGTGCTCTGGAAGCTGTTCCCCACCAAGAACCGCCTGCCGGTGGGGTTCGAGCCGTCGTACGGCTAGGACGCGGTTAGGCTCCCCGCCAGAGGAGCCCATGACCCACGGAGACGCCCCACCCACACTGCCAGCCGATGCCGCCCTGCGGCCGGGCTCGCTGGTGGGCCAGGCCACCTCCGAGGCCAAGCTGAGGGGTGAGGTCTACACCCCCCTCGAGGTGGCCCTGGGCATGGTGCGGCGGATGCGCTGGCCTGCGGACGGGCCGAGCTTGCTGGACCCGGCCTGCGGCGACGGTGTGTTCCTCGAGGCCGCCATGCGGCGCCTGGCCGAGCTGGATCTGTCCTTGGCGCGGATGCTCGAGGTCCTCGGGCAGGTGCAGGGCTGGGACGCTCACGGGCCGGCCGTCGCAGCCAGCCGGGGCCGGCTGGCGCGGGTGAGCGCGGAGCTGGGGCTGCTCGGCGCCATGCCCTGCTTGGTGCAGCGTGATGCGCTCGCGGACCGGGGCGAGCGCTTCGACGCGGTGCTGGGCAACCCTCCCTACCTCGAGGCCAAGCGTATGCCCGCGGCGCTCAAGGCCCACGTCAAGCGCTGCTGTCCGGTCGCAGCGACCGGCGCCTTCGATCTGTACGGTGCTTTCGTGGAGAGGGCCTTCGGGATGCTGGAGTCTGGGGGCGAGCTTTGCTTCATCATCCCCAACCGCTTCCTGGTCACGGCCTACGCCCGGAAGCTGCGGCGGTTGCTGCTGGGCCAGGCTGCGGTGCAGGTCGTGGACCTGAGCACCAGCCAGGTCTTCGCCGACGCCGCGGTCTACCCGGTGGTGGTGCTGGCGCGGCGGGCCGCGGAACCCAGCTACCGGGTGGAGGGCTGGGAAGATCCGAACCTGGGGGTCGATCTGCCCGCGGCCATCCTGCGAGATCGGCTGGAGGGGCTGATGCCTCTGGCGCCCGCCAGCGCAGGAGGCAGCAGCTTGCTGGCCCGCAGCCTGGTTGGCCTGCCTTTCGAGCCCTTGGGTGCGCGGCTGGCGGTGCGCTGGTGTGTGTCCTTCCACAAGGCGGGGCTGCGGGATCGCTTCGTGTCGGAGGCGCGGCCCGAGCGCGCGGTGGACCCGCGGCCTTTCCTCGGCGGAGGGCGCTTTCAGGGCAACCGCGAGGTGGAGCCTTACCGCATCGACTGGGCGGGCTGGTGGATCGACTACGACCAGGAGCGAGCCCGGGCCGCGCGAAATCCCCTGCCACCCCTCGAGGTGCACGCCGCCCCCAAGGTGGTGTTGTGCCAGAACGCGCGGCGGGGTCGGGCGGCCCTGGACCGCCGGGGCCTGGTGCTCAAGGACACCTTCCTGTCCCTGCGCTGCCGGGAGCCAGCCGACATCCAGGGAGCCTGGCTCGAGTGGGCGGTGCTGGTGCTCAACTCCCGGCTGCTGCACTTCCTCTACGAGCACCTGTACGGCGGCACTCGAAAAGGGGGCGGATACCTGCACTTTCTGTCCCGCTACGTGGCGCCCTTGCCCGTGCCACCGCCGCCGGATGTGGCGCGGGTGAAGGCGGTGCACGATGCACTGGAGGCGGGGGAGGGGAGCGTGGACGAGGCCGAGCGCCTGGTGTGGGAGGCGTGGGGGGTGACGCCCGCCGAGGCGGAGGCGTTGGAGGGGTACGGGTATCCGGTCCATTGAGGCGGGGGCGCTGGCCCCTCTCCCGGCCCTTCGGGCCACCCTCTCCC
>CAZHIK010001375.1:0-2354 GCA_964532635.1 uncultured Enterobacterales bacterium | reverse complement strand
GCCGATAACAGCCGGTGTGGTGGAGAGGGCGTTCCAGCAGGGCTCGTTGTCAGCGTTGTCCCCGTCGTGGCGCCGTTGTTGACTCAGCACACGGGAACCTCTGTTCGGATGTCGAAGGTCAGCGCCAGGTTGCTCACCTTGTTCCGTAGGTCGTCGGGGGGCTTGGGCAGGCTCATGCGAAGCCGACTCCTGGGCTTCATTCGGCACAGCTGGTTGCCCGCGCATGAGAGTGGTTGCCGTGACGAGCGCTGGCATCAGGTATTCCTGGACCTCGTGGCCGAGCACGACGAGGTTCGCCACGCCATCTGGGCCGACAACCTTCGCGTCGCGATCTGGGGCATGTACCGGAGTGGCGTGAATGTGCGCGAGCCCGACAAGCTGTTGGTGGCCGCGGCGGATGGTCTGGACCGCACCTTGGATTCCTTCGAAGCCCAGCGTGGCACCCAGTTGACGACCTACGGCTTTCAGTGGGTCCGGTCGCAAGTTCAGCGAGAGTGGATGCACACCGCCCATGTTCTGCGGCTGCCCGCCTACCAGTGGGAGGACAAGACCAAGATCTGGCGGTCCGAGATCGAGTTTCGGGTGCGAGAGGGCTGCGTCCCCAGCGGGGCGGAACTGGCGGATGTGGCAGGGCTGGATGAGTCGACGCTTGCGACAAAGCTGGCTTCTCAGAGGCTTGGAGTGCCTGCAGGTGTTTGCTGGCTCGCAGACGGAGGCGAGGCTGTTGAACTGGCCGAAGCCCGAAACCAGACGAGCCTCGCCGAGCTTGAGTGGGATGCGCTGGCGCGTCAAGCGCTCGATGAGTTGCGCCTGCGGCTGAAAGAACGAGAACTCTATGTGCTGTCCCGTAGGTTCGGCTTGGACAACTCCGAGCCGGCGAGTCTGGAGGTCATCGGGGGTGAACTAGGTCTGACGCGTGAGCGTGTCCGGCAGATCGAGAGCAAGGCCTTCGAGCGGATCCGTCGCATCACAAGGGAGCTGCTGGCGCAGTGGTACCGAATCTACGGCTTCGAGCCCACCCCCAGCACGCCGCCCACCAGCTGAGCCTCACCCAGCTGCTCTTCCTGCGGCGGGAAGCGTGAATAGAGGCTGCGCAGTTCCTGGAACACGGATTCCGCGCTGAGCTTCTGCCTGCGCCAGACCCTGGATTCTCGCTGAACTCTCGGCTTGGCGTGTCCTTCCAGCACCCACTGCTTGATGTCGTCCACCAGCGCTTGCCGGGTGACTACGCACTCTTCCCGATAGCGCTCCAGCTGATCGAGCACCCAGCTCTCGGTGGGGGCCAAACGAGGGTGCTGCCGTTGGCGTAGGAACAGCTCGGCCTTGGGCTCGAAGTCGAGCCGTGCTCGCTCCATGAGCGCTGCCAGGGTCTCGGCCGCCTCGTCCGGCAAGGGCTTGGACTCACCGGCCTCTGCCTGCTCCCAGCGGAGATCGAGACCACGCAGGTCGTCGATCTCCACCGGCTCCTGGCCGATGGTGTGATTGGTGAACGACCAGAACCAGCCGACGCGGTTGGCGATGATGGGGGGAGCCTCGCTGATGGAGACTGCTCGTTGGCCGAGTCGCATCTCGGCGACCCGGTCGTACTGCTCGCGCTCGGTCCCTCTGATCTGCAGCAGGCGTTCGACGTGGCGGCTGAGTCCGTCCATGTCGTCGCTGCTGCTGTCGTCCTCGAGCGCCGCGCCCGTGTAGGCCGAGGCCATGGTTTCTTCGTCCGGAAGCTCATCGGCGGGGAGCACCGCGCTGTCCTCGCCGAACACCTCGAGGAAATCCTGGATGCGGCGGCGCAGCACCTGTTCGATGCCCAGGCGGCTCTCCAGCTCCTTTTCGGGCAGGAAGCTGGCGATGTGGATCTCTTCGTTCTCGGAGCCGATGCGGTCGATACGACCCGCGCGCTGGATGAGTCGGACGGGGTTCCAGTGCAGGTCGTAGTTGACCAGCGTGTCCGCGTCCTGGAGGTTGACACCTTCGCTCAAGGCGTCGGTGGACACCAGAAGATCGATCTGGTCCTCCTTGGGTACCTCGACCCGGTTGGCCTTGGGTGCGAAGCGTCGCGAAAGGGCCGTCTTGTTCCCTGCACTGCCCGTCACCAGGGCTGTTCGACCGTGGCGCTGGCCGAGCTGCTCCGCGAGGTACGCGGCGGTGTCCGCGAACTGGGTGAAGATGATGGTGCGGTGGTGCTGGGGCGGGCGCCTGGAGAGCCAGGCATCCAGGCGGGAGAGCTTGCCATCGCGCTGGGCGCCGAGGGCCTGCAGCCCTTTCAACAGGCGGTTGATGTGCTGCATGTCGCCGGCGATGGTGTCTGATCCCGCGCTCCGCCCCCAGCCACGTCCCACGTAGATTTCCCGGTAGCC
>CAZHIK010001374.1:0-2354 GCA_964532635.1 uncultured Enterobacterales bacterium | reverse complement strand
TCGTGCAGGCGCCCCTTGGGCTCGCCGTAGACGTTGGTCAGGTAGAAGTTGGCGTCGTGATCGACCGCCTTGTACAGGGTCGACTCCCGATCGAAGCCCTGCTGCTCGAGGAACTCGTTGTCCACCCGGTCCAGGGCCACGAACAGCCCCAGGTACTCGCCATCGACATACACCACCCCGAAGAAGCTGCGCGGTGTCAGCCGTGGCTCGCCCCAGAAGTCGGCGATGGCCGCCCACTGGTCGTAGACCAGCTTCTGTCGCACGTAGGCGTTGTCGTCGAAGGGGGAGATCAGCGCGAGGTGATCCCGAGTGTCACCCCAGGCGGGGATGGACAGCTCCGCTTCCGGAAACTTCAGGGTGTAGCCGGGCTTGGGGTAGTTGGAGCTGGTCTTGCCGCGGATCTTGATGTTGGCGGGGTAGGTGACGCCGTCGAACACCAGCTCGGCCGGGATGTAGTAGCTGGGGATGTCCACCGTGGGGGTGACGTGGAACACCGGCAGGCCCCACTCCTCGGTGTAGCTGTCGGGCTCGACGGGGACGTTGTCGGGGTTGCTGGGATCGTCGGCCACCCAGAAGGTGATGGTCTCGGCCAAGGGGACCTCGCCCGAGTGCCTCCGCGTGGTCACCTGGAAGACGAAGTCGACGCGCCCGCCGCTGGCCGGCCCGGTCTGCCACTCGAGGGTGCCGCCGTCCCAGCTTGCGCCCTCGGGCAGGGACACCGGCTCGATCCTGGCCATGGACCCCAGCTCACCGCTGCAGCTGGGCGCGAACCGGACGAGGTCACCCTCGAGGAAGTAGTGCTCCGTGAGGTCCGAGACGAGCTCGCACGGAGAGGGGGCCTCGGACCAGGCCGACGCTGCCACACCCGCCCGACCGCGGTTGCTGGATCCGGGTGAGGGCTCGGCGACGAGGGTCCAGTCCGCCCCTCCATCGGGGCTGCGGGCGACGGCGTGGTCGGTGGCCTGGCGTCCGAAGACCAGGCCGTCCATGGGGGTCCCATTCGGAGCGTACAGACCCAGCTGGTCCCCCTCGGCGTCCAGGGCGAAGGCCAGGTGGTTGGGACCGAGGCTCGGGTCTCCGTCGGCCCACAGCAGCAGGAAGCCGCCGGGGGGCATGATGAGCTGCTCGAGGCAGTGCTGGTGAGGCTGCTCGTGGTCGTCGGAGATGCACCAGTCGGTGAGGCTCAACCACTCGGGGTTGGGGTTGTACAGCTCGATCCAGTCGGACTGGGTGCCGACGTCGCTCTCGATGCCCCGGCGGTTGTCGGCCACGAACTCGTTGATGAGCACCGTGGGCCACTCTGGATCCACCCACTCGGTCTCGTAGGGATCCCAGCCGGAGTCGGGAGTCGGGGGCGAGGTGTCCTCGGGGAAGCCGAAGCAGTCCGCTGCCAGCAGCGGCCAGACCCCGAGCCAGAGCCAGCGGAGCAATCAGCCTCCGAGCCAGTGGGCGACGTTGCGGCGGGCGATGGCCATGAGGGTGAGCTGGGGGTTCACGCCCGTGCAGTCGGGCAGGATGCTGGCGTCGTTCAGCCAGATGTTGTCAGAATCGTACAGCTTGCCCCAGGAGTCCACCACACAGCGGCTGCGATCCTCGCCCATGGGGCAGGTGCCGAACAGGTGGATGGTGGAGACGGTGAGCTGCCCGTGGGGCAGCCCGGTGCGGATGGACTCCAGATCCGCCGGGCGGGTCAGGCTGGGACGGCCCGGCAAGGGGTTGAACAGCTCGACCGCACCGGCCTCGAACAACAGGGTGCCCAGCTTGTGCAGCCCGTCGCCCAGGGAAGCCAGGTCGTCGTCGCCGCAGGGGTAGGAGGTGAAGGACTCGTCGAAGCCGGGGATGTTGCGGACCTTGCCCGAGCCCCGGCCGGTGACCAGCACGTAGAACAGGGCGATCTTCCGCCAGTCCTCGAGCTTGGCCTCTCGGTCCTCGACCTCGCCCCCCAGCCACATGACCAGGTGGGGCAGGGCCGCGTGGGAGCAGCCCAGGGTGAGATCGGGCTTGAAGTGCACCACCTGTTCCACGGGCACGCCCGCGCTGGGATCGTTGACCTCGCGATCGAAGCGCGCCGCCACCCGCACCATGGGGTGCAGGCGCAGGCCGTCACCGATGCGGCCCCGCAGGCCGCTGCGGCGGAGCACCAGCGGCGACTGGGTGGGGCCGCCGCAGACGAAGACCTCATCGAAGCGGATCTCCACACGCTCGCGGCTTCCATCCTCCCGGCGGGTGGTGCCCACGGCCGCCACGGCCCGGCCTCGGCGCAGGCGCAGCTTGCGCACGGTGGTGCCGGGCAGCAGCCGGCCTCCGGCCGCCAGGAAGCGGGGCACCAGGGTGACGGTCATGGACTGGCGTAG
>CAZHIK010001373.1:0-2363 GCA_964532635.1 uncultured Enterobacterales bacterium | reverse complement strand
CCGGCGCCGACGGTGCGACCACCCTCGCGGATGGCGAAGCGGAGCTGGGGCTCCATCGCCACGGGGGTGATCAGCTCGACGTCCATCTTGACGTGGTCACCAGGCAGCGCCATCTCGACGCCGTCCTGCAGCATGATCTTGCCGGTGACGTCGGTGGTGCGGAAGTAGAACTGCGGACGGTAGCCGTTCACGAAGGGCTTGTGGCGGCCGCCCTCTTCCTTCTTGAGGATGTAGGCCGTGCCCTTGAACAGCTTGTGGGGGCTGATGCTCTTGGGCTTGGCGATGACCTGGCCACGCTGCACGTCGTGACGCTTGATGCCGCGGAGCAGCAGGCCCACGTTGTCGCCGGCCTGGCCTTCGTCCAGCAGCTTGCGGAACATCTCGACGCCCGTGCACACGGAGGTCTGGGTGGGCCTGAACCCCACGATCTCGACCGGCTCGCCGACCTTGACCTTGCCACGCTCGACACGGCCCGTGCACACGGTGCCGCGGCCCGTGATGGTCATCGTGTCCTCGATGGGCATCAGGAAGGGCTTGTCGATCTCGCGCTCGGGCTGCGGAATCCACTCGTCGATGGCGTCGAGCAGGTCGCAGATGCTGTCCTTCGCGAACTTGCCTTCCTTGCCCTCGAGAGCGTGCAGCGCGGAACCCATGATCACCGGGCAGTCGTCGCCGTTGAACTCGTACTCGTCCAGCAGCTCGCGAACCTCCATCTCGACCAACTCCTGGAGCTCTTCGTCCTCGAGCAGGTCGATCTTGTTGAGGTACACCACCATGCTGGGCACGTTCACCTGACGCGCCAGGAGCACGTGCTCCTTGGTCTGGGGCATCGGGCCGTCGGAGGCCGCGACCACCAGGATGGCGCCGTCCATCTGCGCCGCACCCGTGATCATGTTCTTGATGTAGTCGGCGTGACCCGGGCAGTCCACGTGAGCGTAGTGACGGTTCTCCGTCTCGTACTCGACGTGCGCGGTGTTGATGGTGATGCCGCGGGCCTTCTCTTCCGGAGCCTTGTCGATCTCATCGAAGGCGACGAAAGAACCGTGGCCGCGCTCGAATGCGATCTGGGTGATCGCGGCGGTCAGCGTGGTCTTGCCATGGTCGACGTGACCGATGGTGCCGATGTTCACGTGAGGCTTGTTGCGCTCGAACTTCTGCTTGGCCATTGGAAACTCCCGTGGAGTGTGCTGAATTCAGATCCCACGCACCCTGGCGATGACCTGCTTTGCCACTGGTGCAGGAACGACTTCGTAGTGGTCGAAGTGCATGGTGAACGTGGCGCGCCCCTGGGTAACCGATCGTAGATCGGTTGCATACCCGAACATGGACGCGAGTGGAACATGAGACGCGATGACCTGTACCAGGCCCCGTGACTCGAGCTGGAAGATGTTGCCTCGACGGCCCGACATGTCGGCCACGACCGCCCCCATGTATTCCTCGGGGGTGGTGATCTCGACCTTCATGATGGGCTCGAGCAGAGCGGGCTCGCCGTGGTCGGCTGCGTCGCGCAGGGCCATCATGCCCGCGATGCGGAAGGCCATCTCGGAGGAGTCGACCTCGTGGAAGGAGCCGTCGAGCAGCCGGGCCTTGACGTCGACCACCGGGAAGCCGACCAGCACGCCGCGCTCGAGGGCTTGGCGGATGCCCTGCTCGACAGGCCGGACGAACTCACGGGGCACGGCGCCACCGACGGTGAGGTCCTCGAAGCTGAAGGGCTGGCCCTGCTCGACCGGCTCGATCTCGATGACGGCGTGGCCGTACTGGCCCCGGCCTCCGGTCTGGCGCACGAACTTGCCCACGCCTCGGGCCTTGCGCAGCAGGGTCTCCCGGTAGGCCACCTGGGGGCGACCGAAGCGGGCGTTGACCGAGAACTCGCGCAGCAGGCGGTCCTGGATGATCTCGAGGTGCAGCTCACCCATGCCAGACAGGATGATCTGGCCGGTCTCCTCGTCGGTGTGGACGCGGAAGGTGGGATCTTCCACCGCCAGCTTGGCCAGCACCGTGGCGAGCTTCTCCTCGTCGAGCTTGGTCTGGGGCTCGATGGCCACCGAGATCACAGGCTCGGGGAAGTCCATGGGGGACAGCAGCACGCGGTCCCGCGGGTCGCAGAGGGTCTCACCGGTGACCAGGCCCCGGGCCCCGGGCAGCGCGGCGATGTCGCCGGCCCGGACCTCGCGGATGTCCTCGCGCTTGTTGGCGTGCATACGCAGGATGCGGCCGATGCGGACCCGCTTGTTGGTGCGCGGGTTGACCAGCAGGGTGCCGCTGGAGGCCACGCCCGAGTAGACCCGCACGTAGGTCAGGGTGCCCACGAAGGGATCGGTGGAGATCTTGTAGACCATGGCCGAGAAGGGCTCGTCCAG
>CAZHIK010001372.1:0-2368 GCA_964532635.1 uncultured Enterobacterales bacterium | reverse complement strand
GCGCCTAGATGACGCCGAAGGCCTTGCCGACCTCGGTGAAGGCGGCGATGGTGCGGTCGATCTGCTCGAAGCTGTGGGCGGCGGACAGCTGCACGCGGATGCGGGCCTGGCCACGCGGGACCACGGGGAAGCTGAAGCCGATGACGTAGATGCCCTTCTCGAGCAGGGCGTCGGCCATCTCGGAGGCCAGGCGGGCGTCGCCGAGCATGACGGGGACGATGGCGTGGCCGGCGCCGGCGCAGGTGAAGCCCGCAGCCTCCATGCCCTCGCGGAAGCGGTTGGCGTTGCCCTGCAGCTTCTCGACCAGCTCGGTGGACTCTGTGAGCAGGTTGACCACGGCCAGGGTGGTGCCGGTGACCACGGGGGCCAGGGTGTTGGAGAACAGGTAGGGGCGGCTGCGCTCGCGCAGCATCTCCACGATCTCCTTGCGGGCGGCGGTCACGCCACCGGAGGCGCCGCCGAGGGCCTTGCCGAAGGTGGTGGTGATGATGTCGATGCGGCCGATGACGTCGTTGTGCTCGTGGGAGCCGCGGCCGGTCTTGCCGACGAAGCCGGTGGCGTGGGAGTCATCGACCATGACCAGCGCGTCGTACTTGTCGGCCAGGTCGCAGATGCCAGCCAGGTTGGCGATGATGCCGTCCATGGAGAACACGCCGTCGGTGACGATCAGCTTGTGGCGGGCGCCCGCCTCGTCGGCCTTCTGCAGGCACTTCTCGAGCTCGGCCATGTCGTTGTTGGCGTAGCGATAGCGCATGGCCTTGCACAGCCGGACGCCGTCGATGATCGAGGCGTGGTTCAGGCTGTCGCTGATGATGGCGTCTTCCTTCTTGAGGATGGTCTCGAAGAGGCCGGCGTTGGCGTCGAAGCAGGAGGAGTAGAGGATGGCGTCTTCGGTGCCGAGGAAGGCGGCGATCTTCTTCTCGAGCTGCTTGTGGATGTCCAGGGTGCCGCAGATGAAGCGCACGGAGGACATGCCGAAGGCGTACTTGTCGAGGGTGTCGTGGGCGGCCTGGACCAGGCGCGGATCGTTGGCGAGGCCCAGGTAGTTGTTGGCACAGAAGTTCAGGACTTCGGCGCCCGTGTCGACCTTGATGGCCGTGGACTGGGGGGTGACGATGATGCGCTCGGCCTTGTGGAGGCCGGCCTCGTGGATGTCCTCGAGCTCTTTCTGGAGATGGGTCTTGATCTTGTCGCCGAACATGGGTTTCTCCCGTGTTGTCGGTTGAAAAGGGAAGGGGAAGGAGAGACTGTGTGGGCGGCGGCGTTGAACTGCGACCGAAGGTCGTCCGTTCGAACGACGCCGACGAAAGCGGCCGAAGGTCCGCTTTCGTCAGAATTCCAAGACGACCTTGCCGCAGTTGCCGGTCTCCATGAGCTGGAAACCCTTCTCGTACTCGGCGAAGGGCAGCCTGTGGGTGATGACCGGATCGAGGTTGAGGTTCCCCGACGCGAACAGGCCCTGCATCTTGTACCAGGTGTGCCACAGCTTGCGGCCGGTCACGCCGTGGATGTGGCGGGAGCGGAACACGACGTCCTTGGCCATGTCCACCGAGATGGGCTTGTTGCCGGTGCCGAGCAGGACGATGTCGCCCCCCATGCGCAGGCAGTCCATTCCGTTCTGGAACGCCACGGGGTTGCCGGACAGCTCGAGGACGACGTCGACGCCCTTGCCGCCTGTGTGGTCCATGATGTACTCGACCGGGTTGGTGTCAACGCCGCGGATGGTGTGGTGGGCGCCGCACTCGGTGGCCTTGTCCAGGCGGTACTGGTTGCGGCGACCGACGGCGAAGACCTCGGCGGCGCCGATGGCCCGGCAGACGGCCACGGCCATCATGCCGATGGGGCCCACGCCGTAGATGGCGACCTTCTGGCCGACGCAGTCGGCGGCGAAGACGGTGTGGATGGCGTTGCCCAGGGGATCCTGGATGGAGCCCAGCTCCCAGGGGAGGTGCTTGTCGTTGAGCCAGATGTTCTGCTCGGGGTGCACCACGTACTCGGCGAAGCAGCCGTCCATGTCGTAGCCGATGCCCTTCCAGGACTCGCAGACGTGGCCGTCGCCCATGCGGCAGTTGCGGCAGAAGCCGCAGGTGATGTGGCCTTCACCGGTGACGTTGTCGCCGACCTTGACGTGACGCACGCCGGGGCCCACGGCGATGACCTCGCCCGCAAACTCGTGGCCGATGACGCAGGGCAGGCTGACGCGCCCCTGGGACCAGGCGTCCCACTGGTAGATGTGCAGGTCGGTGCCGCAGATGGCGGTGGCCTTGTTCTTGATGAGCACCTCGCCCATCCCCGGCTCGGGAATGGGACGATCCTCGAACGCCAAGCCGCCGTGCTCGGGCGCGACCTTGGTGATGCACTTCATGGT